>NZ_JASMRH010000004.1:0-229275 GCF_041431385.1 Flavobacterium sp. Arc2
TACGAAATTTTCTACAAATAAAACACGTAATACACTGAAAATCAGTAAAATAAACCCTTAACTTAATGACATTGCGCGCTAGCGGGGGCCACAACTGTAGCTTATTTTACTTTTCCAAACATACCATTTAATCACGAAAATTCTGATTAAATAATATACTTAAATTCAAAGATAAATATAGGATATCAATGAACTTTACGAGAAACCACATTTACACTAAATAAACCATATATCCCCTAGCCCCGGGAGCAGTGAGAACCCCATGCAGGTAGAAAACTACTTTTAAGGAGGGTGGCAGTGCGACTGCAGGAAGCTCCTGCAACCAGGCGAATATTTTATTACGATAAATAATAAATCCTAATTCCTCTTTGCCTTCAAAACTTCTAATAATCTAAAGTTGAGATACAACTTTTCTTTACCTACCTGTTCGCTTTTTAAGAAGCCTTGATTTTCTAATTCCTTGAGGTAATTCCCCACTGTTTTTAGATTTCCTAAACCTGCTTTTTCTAATTGGTTTCTTTTAGTGTAGGGTAATCTAAAAAGTTCTTCCATTAAGTCTTTTGAATATATTTTTGGTGATTTTTGCTGTATTTCTATCGCCATTGTATTCATTAATTCCTCAATTTCTGTAATTTGAGCTCTTGCAGTTAAAGCCGTTTGCTCTACCATATCGAGCATATACAAAATCCAATCTTGCCAATTGCCTTCTTCAGTTACTTTCCTTAAATTAGCGTAATAGTTGTCTTTATTTTGTATGATATAATTACTAAGGTATAAGGCTGGTAAGTCCAGTAAACCAGTGATTTTAAGGTATAATAAAAGTATAATTCTTCCTGTACGTCCATTACCATCAAAGAATGGATGAATGGCTTCGAACTGGTAATGAATAATTGCCATTTTTATTAACGGGTCCAAGTTATCATCTGCATGAATGAAGTCTTCTAAATTTTTTAGCTTTTCTCTTATTACATTTCCCCCCTCAGGCGGAGTATACACTACGGTATTTGTTACAGGATTTTTTAATTGTGTACCAGGTACATTACGAATACTAGACTGGTTTTCTTTTATTATTTGAACTAATGATACAAATAGATTTGTGGTTAAAATAGGCCGCTTTTCAATTTGTTCTACTCCATACCATAAAGCATCTTTATAATGCAGTACTTCTTTTGTGGCTAGATTATCATTCTTTTTTTCTGCTATTGAAGCTCTGAATAATTCATCTTGTGTAGTAATGATGTTTTCAATCGCAGAACTTGCTTGTGCTTCTTGTAAATTGATAGTATCAATAAAAAGCGTTGGATTTGGTAAGTTGGTTATAGCGCCTTTTAATTCTGATAAAGCTCTACTGGCACTAATTGTCTTTTTTAATAGGATCGTATTCTCTATTTCCCCTAGTGGCGGTAATAGTGGTAAATTATTATAGGGTATTTCTGGATTATATATTGATTTATTGCTCATAATATTACTTTTTAACAAGGGCGCTACTTACCTCTGTATTCAACACGAGTGTAAATATAACGATTATTTATACTCGTTTGGCTATTTAGGGTAAATTTCACCCTCGTTTGATTTCCGTGTTTATTATAATTTGTTGAAAATAGCAACAATAAACTTTACGAGAAACCACATTTACACTAAATAAACCATATATCCCCTAGCCCCGGGAGCAGTGAAAACCCCATGGAGGTAGAAAACCACTTTTACTGGCAGTGGCAGAGCGACAATCCTCACCCCCAGCCCCTCTCCGAAGGAGAAGGTAACCAAAAGCTCCTGCCAGCATCTAGAAAAAGAGTTTGAAACCAAATGGGTAGTAACGAATAACGGGAAATAGGTCCTAAAAAACGCAAAAATAATCAGGAAAGACGGATAGCGTTTACATTACTAAAAAAGAAATGGAGAACTGTCTATACTGGTAAATATTAAAAAAGGAAAAGCCCAAAATCTATTTCCAGACTTTGGGATTTTATATTTGAATAAAAAAATGTTATTCGATGGGCAGAATAATAGTGGATGTAATTTGTTCCAAAACCTGGAAAGCGGTTTCGGCCATCTTGTTTCCTTTGGTGTCCAGCAGCGGGTTGACTTCCACCACTTCAAAACAAACCACCTTTCTGGATTTGATAATCTGGTTGATGATGTCGATTACCTCGTACTGGTCAAACCCTTTCGGTACCGGCGTTCCGGTTCCGTAAGAAATCATGTCGCAATCCATGGAATCCACATCAAAGGATATGTAAATCATATCGCAGGAAAGTTTCGCCAGCGCTTCACTAACGCAGGTTTTAAGCCCTCTGTAACGAACCTCCTCAACCTTATAATTGCAGATACCTAATTTTTCCATTAGCTCTAATTCGGGTTCTTCGGCATCACGAACCCCAAAGTAAATCAGATTTTCAGGAAGTATTTTAGCACCGGGACAACCGATATTTTTCATGTCCTCCCAATGCTGTGCCGTTTCAGGGGTAATTTCATTAATTTTGCAATCCAGATTATCCTCTCCAAGAGCTGCCGCCAATGGCATACCGTGAATGTTGCCCGAAGGTGAGGTATAAGGTGAATGCAGATCAGCATGCGCGTCAATCCAGATCACGCCTAATGTTTTAGTGGGGTAAACCGCTTTGATTCCGCTAATCGTTCCCAATGCCGAGGAGTGATCTCCCGACAATACTATTGGAAAATAATCACCTTCCAGATTGTGTTTTACCGCATAGGAAACCCGGGTGCATTGCTCTAGAACATGTTCGATTCTTTTGGCAAAGGTATTTCTGTTTTTATTGTATACCGATTCGTTATGCGTTTTTACATCTTCAAATTTAAATTGATTGAAATAATCACTGTTTTGATTGATGGCCGCAATTTCGATGGCGTCAATTCCCATATCGGAACCTCTTGTCCCAGCTCCGATATCGGATCGGTTTTTAATTAATTTTATAAATCGTTCCATAACAATTGGTGTTATTTGAAATCGTTTAATGCTTTTTCAATAATCACAAGACAGTCTTGGATTTGCGCTTCAGTTATCACTAAAGGCGGAGCGAAACGTATTTTATTTCCATGTGTTGGTTTTGCCAGCAATCCGTAGTCTCTAAATCTTAAGCAAATTTGCCAAGCTAAATCAGACTCTTCATCACAATCGATTACGATTGCGTTCAGCAGACCTTTCCCTCTTACCAGACTGATTAGTGAGTTTCTCGAAGCGATCTCATTCAGTCCTTTTCTTAAAATAATTCCCAAACGTTCTGCATTTGCTGATAAGTTCTCATCGCGAACTACCTCAAGTGCCGCAACTGCAACCGCAGCCGCAACTGGATTTCCACCAAAAGTAGAACCGTGTTGACCCGGCTTGATTACGTTCATAATAGCATCATTAGCCAGTACCGCAGAAACGGGATATACACCTCCTGAAATTGCTTTCCCTAAGATAAGGATATCTGGCTTCACTTCTGGTTTATTTTCACATCCTTTTTCACAAGAACAATTTCCACAAGTGGCTAATAATCTTCCTGTACGTGCAATTCCTGTTTGAACTTCATCTGCAATAAACAAAACATTATGAGCTGCACAAAGTGCTTTGGCTTTTGCCAAATAACCTTCGGTAGGAACATAAACACCTGCTTCTCCTTGAATAGGTTCTACTAAGAAACCAGCTATATTTGAACTTGATTTTAAAGCTGCTTCTAAGGCATCAATATCATCATAAGGAATTTTTATAAAACCTTCTGTGAAGGGACCAAAGTTTTTACGTGCATTTTCGTCATTTGAAAACGAAATGATAGTTGTCGTTCTTCCGTGGAAATTGTTTTCACAAACAATAATTTGTGCTTGATTTTCAGGAATTCCTTTTACTTCATAAGACCATTTTCTACAAATTTTCAAAGCCGTTTCTACCGCTTCGGCACCTGTATTCATTGGTAATACTTTGTCAAAATCAAAATATTTAGTCACATATTCCTCAAAAACACCCAACTGATCATTATGAAACGCACGAGAAGTCAATGTTAATGTTTGTGCTTGTTTTACCATTGCCCCAACAATTTTTGGATGACAATGTCCTTGATTTACTGCTGAATACGCCGAAAGGAAATCATAATATTTTTTACCATCTACATCCCATACAAAAACTCCATCTCCTTTTTCAAGAACTACCGGTAAGGGATGATAATTATGGGCTCCATATTTATTTTCTTTTTCGATTAACGCTTCTGCCTTTGAAGAGAGTGTTTGATGTTTTTGTTCCATGATATGTTTTATTTTTATGATTCTGAAATACAAAACTACAAATATTTTTGTCTTTCGCAATTAAAATCGACGTTTTTGACTTATTAACTACTCTATAAAGTTAATTTTACTAAAAAATACGGTTTTAAAAGTCATTTTACATAAATTAAATCTGTATTTCTAACGAAAAAAGGAAAAAAAACAATTACTTTTATACTTACTAAAATTACGCATTTAAATTTAAAAAAAAATTTCATGGATATATTAGATGAATTTGACATTAACATCATAAAAGAATTAGAAAAAGATGGTCGTATGGCCTACTCGGCAATTGCTACTACTTTAAAAATATCAAACACCATGGTGCACCAGCGCATCAATAGATTGATGGAGCACGGAATTATTACTGGTATAAAACCCATTATCAACGAAAAAAAAATTGGCTATGACTGGGGTGCATTTACAGGAATTACCTTAAATAAAGACGAGGATTCCAGCAGAGTCATTGATGAGTTGAAAAAAATCCCTGAGGTAACAGAATGCTATTTTATCACAGGCTCTTTTACCTTATATATAAAAATGATAGCAAGAGACCATGAACACATGAGAAAGTTGCTGTATGAAAAAATTGATACCATTCAAGGAATTGCCAAAACAGATTCCATGATTGAATTGGGGTGCGCCTTTAAAAGAAACATTAGCCTTTAAAGTTACAGCCAGCCTTTGTGGCTAATTAAAGACCAGCCTTTTTTTACCACATAGAAAATCATAGAAATAGCAATTCTAATTAAAAGAAATAATATAAAATGGTACTATTTTTTTTAAATAGTTTAGCCTTGTAAAAAGTAAAAGATTGATCATAATTTATTTAAAACCTTTACCCCTAAGCTCCTATCCACTAATAGAAGTTGCAATCAATAGTAAAATACTTTATTCTGTTGCTAAACAATTATTAAAAAAAATGTAAATTAGTAGGACTAATAATATTTCACTATTTAATTTCGGATATTTGTACATACAAATTTATAGAATTATGAAAAATATAAAATACTTTATTCTGGGGCTCCTTATCTATTCAAACAGCTCTTTCGCACAGTTAAAAGCGACAACTTACAAAGACGGAAATCAGGTTTTAAATGGTTTCAAAATTACGCCAGCAAAGAAAAGCAGTCAAAAACCCGGTATCCTTATCCTTCCCGCCTGGAGAGGAGTTGATAAAGCATCTAAAGATATAGCTGCTGATTTAGCAAGCTTAGGCTACTACGCTTTTATTGCCGATATTTATGGAGCGGGTAATTATCCAAAAGATAATGCAGAAGCGGGTCAAAAGTCTGGTTACTATAAAACGAACTACAAGGAATATCAAAAACGAATTTCATTAGCATTAGATCAATTGATTAAGGCTGGAGCCAATCCTGACAATATTGTAGTTATCGGATATTGTTTTGGTGGTACAGGTGCGCTTGAAACCGCTCGTGCACATCTAAATGTAAAAGGCGTGGTTTCCTTTCATGGTGGTTTAGCAAAAGACGCAGCAAGAACTATTGAACCTATCACAGTTCCTGTTTTAGTATGTCATGGTGCTGATGACCCGTACGAATCAAAAGAAGAAATTACCGCTTTCCAACAAGAAATGCGTGATACAAAAGCCGATTGGCAAATGATTTATTATGCCAATGCGGTACATGGATTTACCAATCCTGAATACGGGGATGACAATTCTAAAGGAGCTGCATACAATGAGAAAGCGGCCAAACGCTCTTTTGAACATTTAAAACTTTTCCTGCATGAAGTTCTGAAAAAATAACTAGGGTTCATAACCCCAAAATTTCTTTATTATGAGTAAAAATCCTCAAAGAAAAGATAAGACTTGCTTAAATTGCAGATATGTTGTACAAAACAGATTCTGCTCTAACTGCGGACAGGAAAACATAGACATCAGAAAAACTTTCCATCAGCTTTTTATCCATTTCTTTGAGGATTTAACCCATTACGAAAATGCGTTCTGGAAAACTATCAAAAACCTTATTCTCAAACCGGCAACCCTTACAAAGGAATACCTGTCCGGTAAAAGGTTATCCTACCTGGCACCGATACGCCTTTATATTTTTATCAGTTTCATTACGTTTTTCTTGATTGGTGTCTTTCCAGATAAAAAAATCGAACTCTCCTCTGACACAAACACAGAACAAACGACCGATTTAAAAATAAATAAACTTATACATCCGGGTGAACTAGCAAAAGACAATTTAGACTCCATTCAGAAAACAATCAATAAATCGGTTGAACTAAACGACCAAGCCGAAAAACCATTTAATTTCGGGATTAAAACAGTTAGAGAATTAGACTCCATTCAAGAATTTGGGAAAGTAGAAGACAAATACAGCAGTTTTGAATATTCAGTTATTAAAAAGGTCTTAACAGTGACCGAAAATAATACCGTAGATGAAATTGTCGAAAAATTCAAAGCCTCTTTTCTTCATGATTTTCCAAAAGTCCTATTTATTTATCTGCCTATTTTCGCTTTTTTTCTATGGCTTTTCCATAACAAAAAAAGGTGGTACTATTTTGACCACGGTATATTTACCCTTCATTATTTTTCGTTCTTGCTAGTACTTATTTTAATCCTGTTTCTCACCGATAAAATCTTTTTGTTATTTGAAGAATCCAATACTGCAAATTTCATAAGCGGATTAATCAATTTTGCAGGCTTTGGCTGGATGATCTATTATTTTTTCCCGGCACATCATCGTTTTTATGGCGAATCAAGACTCATGTCCTTCGTAAAAACCATATTTCTTTTTTTTATAAACTTCATTATAATAATTTTATTACTTTTATTGTTTTCCTTTTACACTTTTATAAATCTTCACTAAACCATAAATGAAAAAACTCCTTTCCCTATTTGTACTAGCCACTATACTGTCATGCAGTAGTACAAAAGTTACTGATTCAGCAGACAATTCTGATCCTACAAAATATATGAATACCATCACTGCAAATGAACTAAAAACACATCTTTACATTGTGGCAGCAGACGGAATGGAAGGTCGAGAAACTGGTTCTGCTGGCCAAAAAAGAGCCGGAACTTACCTTATCAATCAATATAAAAAAAACAAGATTTCTTTTCCAAAAGCCGCTAATGGCTTTTACCAAAAAGTTCCAGCTGCATTTTTGAACGCCAAACGAAATGAAAATCTACCTGACTCTGAGAATATATGGGCCTTTATAGAGGGTTCAGAGAAGCCAAACGAAATCTTGGTTATATCTGCACATTACGATCATGTAGGAGTTAAAAATGGGGATATCTACAATGGCGCTGATGATGACGGTTCAGGAACAGTTGCATTACTGGAAATCGCCCAAGCATTTCAACAGGCTAAAAAAGACGGTCACGGTCCTAAACGTTCTATTCTATTTTTACATGTAACAGGCGAAGAGCATGGTTTATTAGGTTCTAGTTATTATTCAGCGAACCCTCTATATCCAATGGAAAATACCATTACCGATATCAATATCGATATGATAGGCCGTCGCGATGTTGCACATGCTGACACAAACAACTACGTGTACGTTATCGGCGCAAACCGACTATCAACTGATTTAGACAACATCACCAGTGCTGCGAATAAAAAGTACGTTCAAATGGACCTAGACTATAAATACAATGATCCCGCTGATCCAAATCATTTTTACGAGCGTTCAGATCATTATAACTTCGCAAAGCACGGCGTTCCTTCTGTTTTTTTATTTAATGGTGTCCATGCTGATTACCATAGAAAAACAGATACACCTGACAAAATCGAATTCGATGCCTTGACAAAGAGAGCGCAACTAGCTTTTACTATGGCATGGGAATTAGCTAATAGAGAAAACAGACCTGTTGTAGATAAACCATAGATTTAGAATTTGAACACCTCCTCGCTTCCATTATCGTTATAGCGAGACTTGGTTTCGCGATAGGAATTGAGACCTTAGAATCTCCCAAAAAAATCGAAAGGATTTTTACTGTTGTCCTTGATACAAAATAAAAAAGAGCTTTGAAGTAATTTCAAAGCTCTTTTTTTATACTTCACTTTATTCCACAAAAAAAGCCTCGAATTTCTTCGAGGCTTTTGCCTTTTGGGTGGAAGACGGGGCTCGAACCCGCGACCCTCGGTACCACAAACCGATGCTCTAACCAACTGAGCTACAACCACCATAATGCTTAGCGGTGGCAAAGATACAACATAAGTTCACTTTTGCAAATAATTTTTTCAAAAAATTACATGAAATTTACATCAAATCCCCTAAACTATTGACTGCCAAATATCTTTCAACCGTAAAACCTTCTGCATAATCTACTCCTGCAAGTCTACCTAGGTCTTTCGAGCGGTAATTTAGGCTTTCAAAGAAGTTTTTAGAGCTAATTGGCGACTCCGGTTCTTTAGAATCCTTATCATAAAACTGAGAACCATAAGCCAATATCGACTCAATTTTTCTATCCGTAAATCCTGTAATATCCACGACAAAGTCTGGTTCAATGTTTTTCCATTGAATATAGTGGTAAACGACCTTAGGTCTCCATGCCACTTGCTGCTCTCCGTCTAGTTCCGTCTCTATCTTCCTCAGTCCAGATAAAAAACAAGAGTCAGAAACTAACTTACTCCCTTTTCCGTGATCAATATGACGATCATCAATAGCATTACACAATACAATCTCGGGTCTGTACTTCCTAATCATTTTTATTACCTCCAATTGGTGCTTCTCATCGTTAACAAAAAAACCGTCGCGCATCCCCAGATTTTCCCTAACAGAAACCCCTAGAATTTTTGCGGCAGCATTTGCTTCCTCATCCCTAATTGCAGCTGAACCTCTAGTCCCAAGTTCGCCATGGGTCAAATCAATAATCCCAACTGTTTTCCCTAAGGATATTTCTTTTAAAATGGTTCCAGAACATCCTAATTCCACATCATCTGGATGAGCTCCAAAAGCTAATATGTCTAATTTCATTTTTATGTTTTTTATATCTTTTTTTACTTCTTTTCTCTTTATTCTTTATTCTTTCCTCTTTATTCTTTCCTCTTCTTACAACACTCTTTTCATCGTCATTGATTTATTGACGCTCTCCTTCCACTCTTTTTCTGGATTGCTATCTTTTGTAATTCCACAACCCATGAACAAGTTTGCTTGATTGTCCTTGATTTTCATACATCGTAAATTCACATACAAATCAGATTTCAGAGTGGCTTTATTAAATCCTTCTTTGTTTAATTCTCCCAAAAAGCCACTATAATATTCCCTATCATAGCCTTCATTTTGCAAAATGAAATCCTTTGCTTGCTGTTTAGGTAATCCACAGACAGCGGGCGTGGGATGCAGAACAGAAATTACTTGTTTCAAATTTGAATTATCGTTTAATACTCCTTCAATATCTGTTTTAATATGAAGTAGCGCACCTGCTTTTAAGGCATAAGGACTTGAGATCGAAACTTCAGAAGTCAGGCCTTTTAGATTATTTAAAATAAAGTCAGTGACGAACTGCTGTTCTTCTATTTCCTTTTGCTCCCAGATTGCTTCTGCCGAACCCGTAATCTTTTGCGTTCCTGCTAATGCCATAGTAGAAAACTTCTTATCATCAGCTTTAAGCAATCGTTCTGGTGTCGCTCCGATCCACAAACCTATTTTTGGGTGAAACCAACAATAACAAAAAGCATTTGGATAGGTTTGAATCAATTTTTCAAACACAGAAACCAAATCAAAATTTACCAAGTCAATGGTTTCTTTCCTTGATACCACAACCTTTTTGAAAATCCCCTCCTCTATCGCGTCAATTCCTTTTTGAACCAGAGATTCAAAATGTTCTTGACTTTGTTTATTTTCAGATTCCATAAAATCAGAAGCAGGAGTTTCTTCGCCAGAAGGTATCAATTCACTCCATTTAATCGACTGATCAAATGGAATCAGTATCATTTGGCTACCTTCAAAAGGAGCAAAAACAAAACCGGCTTCGTCAAAATTTTCTGCAAAATACAAATGATCATTTTTCTGAAAATACCCAACTACTTTAATATTATCAGGCTTTTTGTAAAGTACAAAAGGTAATTTTTGCGATTCTTGTTGTTTTACTTTGATAAAAAAATCAATCATATTTACTTTATTGTAAACCGAAGTTTAATTAATAAAAAAGCCCCCCCCTTATTCTTCTTTTGTCTTTCGTTTAGGCAAAACCATATTGGTCAATTTGCAAAGTGAAATGAGAGCATCATTTTCATCAGTAATGCGTATTTCCCAGAGATGGATGCTTCGCCCTTTATGAATAATCCTTGCCGTCGCAGTTACTAACCCATTGCGTTTTGCCTTTAAATGATTTGCCGAAATCTCAATTCCACGTACTTCGCTGAGCTCAGGATTGATAAATAAAAAGGAAGCCGCACTACCTACACTTTCTGCCAAGGCTACTGAGGCGCCACCGTGCAACAATCCCATAGGCTGATGAACCGTTGGATTTACAGGCATTGTTGCTGTTAAAAATCCTTCGCCAGCATCAATATACGTAATATTTAAGGTTGCCATTAACGTATTTTTGGAAATACGATTACAGTATTCTAGTATTTTTTCTTTATCGAATGTCATGAATTTTATTTTATAGAATGTAAATTTATACAAAAGAGGAGAAACAAAATAGTAAAAACAATCTTTAGCATAGAATTAGCATCTGTTCACAACATAAATCAAGTTACTAGTATTGAATTTAAAAATAGTGATTTTTAATCTAACCCAGTAAGAACAATTTAGTTTTACTAAGGTATTCGTTGGTATTTTTCTTCTTCCATTGTTATAGAAAGTCTTTATTGTTTTCCATAAAGAAAGAGACACAACAAATTCTAATCTAAAAATCGTGAACAATCAAATTAGTTTTTTCTTATTTTTACACCAAATCAAACGAAATGCGTCCTCTCTCTCTATTGCTTTTTATCGGGTTATTATTATCCATTTATTCTTGTCGCTCTGATTTTGAAACGGTTGCAAGTACGGGAGATTTAGCTTTTTCAAAAGACACGATCTACTTGGATACCGTTTTTACAAATATAGGTTCCAGTACGTACAGACTAAAAGTCTACAATAAAAGTAAAAAGGACATTACTATCCCAACGATACATCTGGCTAAAGGATTAAATTCTAAATATCGCATGACCGTAGACGGAATGCAGGGAAGCGAAGGGAAATCGTTTACCAATGTTGACCTTCTTGCAAAAGATAGTCTTTATATATTTATAGAAACGACTGCACCCATTACCGATGCAAACCCAACCGATTTTCTATATACTGACCAAATTGAATTTGATGCGGGAACAAATTTACAAAAAGTAGAATTGGTTACGCTGATCCAAGATGCCGTTTTCTTATATCCAAAATGTTTTGCAGATGGCACTGAGGAAACACTGCCGCTAGGTGACGAAAAAATTTATGGCTTTTATTTAGATGAAAATGACCCCGTGAATGGAAACGAACTCGTATTTACAAATCAAAAACCATATGTTATTTATGGTTACGCAGCAGTTCCCACAGGAAAAAAAGTTGTTTTTAATGCAGGGTCTCGTGTTCATTTCCATGCTAACTCCGGACTTATCGTGAGTAATAATGCCTCAATAAACATCAATGGATCCAAATCGAATTCCCCTCTGTTAGAAAATGAAGTTGTTTTTGAAGGCGACCGACTAGAACCAGATTATTCTGATGTTCCCGGCCAATGGGGAACGATATGGCTTACAAACGGCAGTACTAATAATATCATAGACCATTTAACTATTAATAATGCTACCATTGGTTTACTGATTCAAAACAACAACGGAACTACAGTCTCTATTAAAAATACACAAATTTATGATTCGTCTAATTATGGAATCTTAGCCCAAACAGCAAAAATCAATGGTGAAAATATCGTAATTAATACAGCTGGCCTCGCGAGTTTAGCTTGCTCTTATGGCGGAAATTACAAATTCACGCATTCTACGTTTAACAATAACTGGAACAGTTCATCACAAGTGGCCGTTTCAATAGACAATTTTATTGTAGGGGCTACCCCCGAAGTCAAAGACCTCACACAAGCGATTTTTAACAATTGCATTATTTATGGTTCGTATTCGAATGAATTAAGTTTGACAAAAAAAACAACGGCCACATTTAACTATCAATTCAACAATTGCTTGATAAAATATGATACCACAACTACAAATCCTGATTACCAATTCACGACAGACGCCACTCATTATTCAGCAATCATACTAAATGAGAGTCCGAAATTTTTCAATTTAAAATTAAATAAATTGAACATCAATAAAACTTCTGGCGCTTTCGCAAGAGGGAATGCGGCCTATCTAATTCCCCTGGATATTTTAGGAAACACGAGAACGACACCTCCAGATTTAGGAGCGTATCAAAATATGGATTTTCCTAAATAAACTGGAACAAAATAATGATTTCTAAAACCTTAACTTTTACGCGCAAAACTTTTTTTCTTAAAGAGAGAAGCTTTAGTTACATAATAATGCTGCTTTCGCAAAAGGAGACTCGCTCTATTAAATAGGTTTTAAGATTCTTAAAAATGTACAAATCCCACCACTCTATCTAAATACATTTTGAAACATATATTTTCAATAAAAATAAAACTAAAGGTTACAATTCCTTAACATTACATGGTCCTAAGCACAGCCTTTCTTTAATAATTTCACCCTCTTAATTTAAATTTAATTAACACACTCTTTTTATGAAACAAAAATTACTTTTTCTCGCGCTACTATTAACTTTCGTGGGAAAAGCGCAAATCCCTACTGGCTATTACAGCGCAGCTACAGGAACTGGATATGCTTTAAAAACCCAGTTATATAACATTATTAAAGATCAGACAGACAAAGGGTATGCTGGATTATATACTACTTATCAAACATCAGACAGGGATTATTATTACGAAAATGACGGAACTGTTCTAGACATGTATTCTGAAAAACCTTCAGGTACCGACCCTTATAATTATTCTTCAACAAGTACTCAAAGATGCGGAAACTACTCAGCAGAAGGTGATTGTTATAACAGAGAACATATTATTCCGCAATCAACTTTTGGTTCTGCTTCTCCGATGGTTTCCGATGCTCATTTTATTACTCCAACCGATGGAAAAGTAAATGGACAGCGATCCAACTATCCGCATGGAACTGTTGCAGCAACAACCTGGACATCGCTGAACGGAAGTAAATTAGGTTCTAGTTCCGTTTCAGGGTATTCAGGAACTGTTTTTGAACCAATTGACGAATTTAAAGGAGACATTGCCAGAATGTATTTCTATTTTGCTACTCGTTATGAAACCACTGTTTCTGGATATGCCTACCCGATGTTTAACGGAACTAGCACTCAAGTTTTTACAACTTCCTTTTTAAACATGCTCTTAGCTTGGAATGCCTTAGACCCTGTTAGTCCGCGAGAAATTGCCCGTAACAATGCTATTTACGCTACTCAAAATAATAGAAACCCTTACATTGACCATCCTGAATATGTTCAGCAAGTATGGAATCCAACAGCGGATACTCAAGCACCTTCAACTCCTACGAATTTAGTGTCTTCAGGAACAACTCAAACTACCACTAATTTATCTTGGACTGGCTCAACTGATAACGTAGCCGTAACAGGGTACAATGTTTACCAAGGAACAAGCTTAAAAACTACCGTTACTGGAACTTCATATACTTTTACTGGGTTAACAGCTGCTACAGCTTACACTTTTTCAATAAAAGCAAAAGATGCCGCAGGAAACATTTCGGCTTCAAGCAACTCCGTAAATAGTACTACTACAGCAGCCGCGGGCTCAACAACTGAACTATTGTTTTCAGAGTATATTGAAGGCTCTTCAAACAACAAAGCGCTTGAGATTTCAAATGCTACAGGTATCGCCATTAATCTATCTGTTTACAGTGTAAAAAAACAAACTAACGGTGCTGGATCTTGGAGCTCAGGAATCACCTTAAGCGGAACATTAAATAACGGAAGTAAATTTACTTTGGTAAACAGTTCTATGTCATCAAGCTGTTATCCTACAAGTTCAGCCAACATTTCTACTACTGCGGCCGAAATGACTTTCAATGGTAATGATGCCATCGGTTTATTTAAAAACGGAGTACTTATCGACATCATTGGAACGTTCAATGGTGGTACTGCAAACTTTGCCGCCGATGTAACCTTAAGAAGAAAAGCAACCGTAACAGGCCCAAAAACAACTTTTAATAAAACAGCTGAATGGGATTCTTATGCGGCAGATACTTGTAATAATCTTGGAAGCAAAATAAGTTCTCAAAGGGTAAAAGAAGAAATAGTTATAGATGGAAACGATATCACCATATACCCAAACCCTTCTGATGGTAACTTTATTATAGACAATTCAAACAAAGCCTTTTCTGTTGAAATTTATACTATTTTAGGACAAAAAGTTTTTGAAAAAAATAATACTAACGGAACACCTTTATCAATTTCACACCTGAACAAAGGACTGTATTTGATAAAAATAACGGATGACACAAAAACTTCTATTAAAAAGATCATTGTCAACTAGTTGACACAAAAATAACATCCATTTTAAAAGCGGCAATTATGCCGCTTTTTTTATTAGAAATTTTAATCTTAATTGACTAAATTTGCACCGTAATACAACAAACGACACAACAATGATCCATTTCTTTGAAAACCAAAGCAAAGCAATTTTTGCAGTACAAACGCAAGGCGAAATTTTAGCTCAAGACATTTCAAAATTAAACTGGCTTTTTGCCGACTCAAATAAAATCGAAAAATCCGTACTGACGGATTTTTTTGTTGGTCCCCGCGCCGCAATGGTAACTCCCTGGAGTACTAACGCCGTAGAAATTACCCAAAATATGGCAATTTCAGGAATCATCAGAATTGAGGAGTTTCATTATACTACAGCTGATGCTGAAGATTTTGACCCAATGCTTTCGCAAAAATACTCCGAGTTAAATCAAACTATTTTTACCATCGATATCGCACCAGAAGCAATTTTGGATATTGATGATATTGCGGCATACAACAAGCAAGAAGGATTGTCTTTAAGCCCAGAAGAAGTAGAGTACCTAGATAATTTAGCCGTTAAATTAGGTAGAAAACTAACTGATTCTGAAATATTTGGTTTCTCACAAGCTAATTCAGAGCACTGTCGTCACAAGATTTTCAATGGAAAATTTGTTATCGATGGCGTAGAAAAAGAATCTTCTTTATTCAAAATGATTAAGAAAACATCATTAGAAAATCCTAACGACATCGTTTCAGCATACAAAGACAATGTGGCTTTTGTAAAAGGGCCTCGTGTAGAACAATTTGCTCCAAAAAGCGCAGACAAACCTGATTTCTATCAAGTAACAGAATTTGATTCAGTTATTTCCTTAAAAGCAGAAACACATAATTTCCCAACTACAGTGGAGCCTTTCAACGGTGCTGCAACTGGTTCAGGTGGAGAAATTAGAGACCGTCTAGCGGGTGGACAAGGTTCATTGCCTATGGCAGGAACGGCAGTTTACATGACTTCTTATTCTCGTCTAGAAGCCCAGTTCGACTCCGCTCAGGGTAACAGACCATGGGAAAATGGAATGGCCGAAAGAAAATGGTTGTACCAAACACCAATGGATATCTTAATAAAAGCCTCTAACGGTGCTTCTGATTTTGGAAACAAATTCGGACAACCGCTTATTACAGGTTCTGTCCTTACTTTCGAACACGAAGAAGATGCCCGTAAATTAGGTTTCGACAAAGTGATTATGCAAGCGGGTGGAATTGGTTACGGAAAATTAGAGCAAGCCATTAAAAAAACACCGCAAACAGGAGACAAAATCGTTATCCTAGGTGGAGAAAATTATAGAATAGGAATGGGTGGAGCTGCAGTTTCTTCTGCAGATACAGGCGCTTTTAGTTCTGGTATCGAGTTAAATGCAATCCAACGTTCGAATCCAGAAATGCAAAAAAGAGTTGCCAATGCCATTCGTGGATTGGTAGAAAGCAATGAAAATCCAATCGTATCTATTCACGATCACGGAGCTGGAGGACACTTAAACTGTCTTTCAGAATTAGTGGAAGACACAGGAGGTTTAATTGATTTAGACAAATTGCCTGTGGGTGACCCTACCCTTTCGGCGAAAGAGATTATCGGTAACGAATCTCAAGAAAGAATGGGATTAGTTATTGGTCAGAAAGACATTGACACCTTACAAAAAATTGCTGATAGAGAGCGCGCTCCTATGTACCAAGTAGGTGACGTAACTGGAGACCATCGTTTTACTTTCGAATCAAAAACTACAGGTGCTAAACCAATGGATTTTGCTTTGGAAGACTTTTTTGGAAGTTCGCCAAAAGTAGTTATGACCGATACAACAATCGATAGAAAATATGCTGATTTAGACTATAACGTAAAAAACATATCAACCTATCTGGAACAGGTGCTTCAACTGGAAGCTGTGGCTTGTAAAGACTGGTTGACAAATAAAGTGGACCGTTGTGTAGGTGGAAAAGTAGCCAAACAACAAACTGCAGGACCATTGCAATTGCCATTGAATAATTGTGGTGTAATGGCTTTAGATTACAACGGGAAAGAAGGAATTGCAACTTCTATAGGGCATTCGCCTGTAGCGGCCTTACTTGACCCTGTTGCAGGAAGTAGAACTGCTATTGCTGAGGCTTTATCAAATATCGTTTGGGCACCAATAAAAGATGGTTTGGACGGAATTTCACTTTCGGCTAACTGGATGTGGGCTTGTAAAAACGAAGGAGAAGATGCTCGTTTGTACGCTGCCGTAGAAAGTTGTTCGAATTTTGCAATCGAATTAGGGATCAATATTCCAACAGGAAAAGATTCACTTTCGATGAAACAAAAATATCCAAATGAAGAAGTAATTGCGCCAGGAACGGTTATTATTTCAGCAGGTGGAAATTGTACTGACATTAGAAAAGTGGTAGAACCCGTTTTACAAAGAGATGGTGGTTCTATCTATTATATCAATTTATCGCAAGATGAATACAAACTAGGTGGTTCTTCGCTTGCACAAACGTTGAACACGATTGGGAAAGAGGCACCAACGATTAAAGATGCAGCTTTCTTCAAAAGAGCCTTCAATACGATGCAGGAATTAATCCTAGAAGACAATATTCTTGCTGGACACGACATAGGAAGTGGTGGCTTGATCACTACCCTACTGGAAATGTGTTTTGCTGATAATAATTTAGGAGCTAAAATAAACTTCTCTGTTTTTGAAGAGAAAGATATCATCAAATATCTGTTTGCTGAGAACATCGGAATCGTTTTCCAAGCAAAAGACGATGCTGCATTAGAAAACAAACTAAACGCAAACAACGTTGCTTTCTACAAAATGGGAACGGTAACTACCGAAGCCACTTTAGACTTTGGTCCTTGCAAATTAGACATTGCTAAATACAGAGACATTTGGTTTAAAACATCCTTTTTATTAGACCAAAAACAATCTAAAAACGGAATGGCGCAAGCACGTTTTGACAATTACAAAAACCAAGCGTTAAACTATACTTTTCCAACCCATTTCACTGGAAAAAAACCTGTCATCTCGAGCGGAGTCGAGAGACCAAAAGCGGCAATTATCCGTGAAAAAGGAAGTAACTCAGAACGCGAAATGGCAAACGCCATGTACCTAGCCGGTTTTGATGTAAAAGATGTTCACATGACTGATTTGATTTCAGGTCGTGAGACATTAGAAGACATTCAGTTCATAGGAGCTGTGGGAGGTTTCTCTAACTCAGACGTATTGGGTTCTGCCAAAGGTTGGGCGGGCGCTTTTAAATACAATGAAAAAGCAAATACTGCCTTGAAAAACTTCTTCAAACGTGAAGATACTTTATCAGTAGGAATTTGTAACGGTTGTCAGTTGTTTATGGAACTCGAAGTAATCAATCCAGAGCACGAAGTTCACGGAAAAATGTTACACAACGAAAGCCACAAACACGAAAGTATCTTTACTTCAGTAACGGTACAGGATAACAAATCAGTGATGCTGTCTACATTAGCAGGAAGCACATTAGGAGTTTGGGTTTCACATGGAGAAGGAAAATTCAACTTACCAATGGGCGAAGAAAATTATAACATCGTTGCTAAATACGGTTATGAAGGATATCCAGCAAACCCAAATGGTTCTGATTTTAACACAGCCATGCTTTGCGATACAACGGGTCGTCACCTAGTAATGATGCCACACATTGAGCGTTCTACTTTCCAGTGGAACTGGGCACATTATCCAAAGGATAGAAACGATGAAGTTTCGCCTTGGCACGAAGCCTTTGTAAATGCTAAAAAATGGATTGACAAAAAATAAATTGTAGTGATTTTTTTATATATAAAGCGTTCTCGAAAGAGAGCGCTTTTTTTTGTGGAGTCTATTTAAATTATTTTGGGCGTGACCGCAAGGGTCAGGCTATTCGCTACAATCTCCCGAAAAAAAAATCGGGAGGATTTTCGCTGCTATCCTTCACGCACTTCAAACAAGCTATGCACTGTTCAGATTATTTACCCAATAAAATAATTTGTAAAATTAATTAGTATATTTTAGTAGTTGGTAAAACGACCATTTTCAAAATAGGAGATCAATAAAATACAAAACGCAATAGATTAAAAGGTTTGTAGAAATTTAAGAGTAACACAAGCAGCAACTTAAAAATAAAATTAGATTAATGAAACCTGAAAACTTAACAGAATTAAATGACCAAAAACTTTTGGAGAAAATGAAAAAAGTAAAAAACAATAAAATAATTGACGCTACAATTATTGGAGTTACTATTGGAATTGTATGTTACAGTGCAGTAAAAAATGGTTTTGGTTTTTTTACTTTCTTTCCTTTAATTATTACCTATGTAATTATTAGAAATTCAACAAACAATAAGCTTTTAGAAAACGAAATACAAAAAGAATTAAAAGCGCGAAATTTAGAATAAAAAATTACCTCAAAGTTTTTACAACTTCAAAGTAAGACGAATCATTATTATATTAAGAAACTTCAGCTTACCGCATTTTGGCATCATACTTTAGTTTTATTCCTAAAAAAATAATTGCCTCATTAATTTAATCAAACATCTATTATTTTATTCAAAATATAGTTTTAATTTAATATTTTTGAATAATTTATTATTACATCTATTCCATGAGACAATTGTAAATCATTTGCTAAAAGGAAAGATTAAAAAAAAATATAAATTTGATTTAATCCCGAATATGCAGTACAAAATGATTTTCATAGCTGATTTAAATCACTTTCTGTTGAATATAAAATTAGCTCTTTATAATTTTAAAGATGCTATTTTGTTGGTTTATAAAAAACACTTTAAGAACCAAACAAAAATCAATCTATCCCATATTAAAAGAAAAATTAAGACAATAAATTCTAAGATTAAAAGCTTCTTTTTTTATACTAATCTTATTCAATTTCATTTTTGCAAATTATACTTAATTCCCCAATCAAATGCCATTTAACAATAAAAGCTACAACTTTCTTTCCAATGGTGGAGAGATGGGTAAATTAATGAGGGAAAAAGACTGGACTAACACCGTATTGGGAGTACCAGATCAGTGGCCTAAAAGCCTACAGGTAATGGTTGCAGTTATGCTCGAGAATCCTTTTCCCATGTTAATTGCTTGGGGAAAAGAATACATACAAATCTACAATGACAATTATATACCAATATTAGGGTCAAGTAAGCATCCACATGCCTTAGGGAATGAAACAAAAGAAACCTTCAATGAGGTATGGACGATTGCTGAACCAATGTTTGATAAGGTTTTAAAAGGGAGGGCTGTAAGGCACCCAGATATGTTATTTCAATTATACAGAAATGGCGTTTTAGAGGATTGTTATTTTGATTTTTCGTATAGCCCTATTAGAATTGATGATGGTGAGGTAGGCGGTGTTCTGGTTACCGTAGTTGAAACTACTGTTAAAACAAAGTATCAAAAAGACTTAAAAGAGAGTAATGATCAGTTACAATTTGCAATTGAGGCAACTGAATTAGGAACTTTTGACTTGAATCCTACTACTAATAAATTTACAGCAAATACACGTCTAAAAGAGTTATTTGGTTTTTCTAGCGAGTCTGAAGTTGATATTTCTTCAGCAATTAATGCAATTATTGAAAAAGACCGAAAAAGAGTAGTAGATGCAATTGAAAGGGCATTGCAATATGACTCAGGAGGAAAATTTGACATTGAATATACATTACAAAATTACGTAACAAGAGAAGAAAGAGTAGTTAGAGTAAAAGGAAGAGTTTGGTTTAATGAAGACAAGGCCGCTATTCGATTCAACGGCACTGTTCAAGATATCACAGAAAAATCACTTGCCGAAAAAGAAAAACAAAAATTAATTGCTATTATTGAAGCAAGTGAAGAATATATTGGTTTAACCGGAATAGACTCAACGGTACAATTTATCAATCCTGCAGGTCTAAAAATGCTAGGATGGGAATCTTATGAAGGAAGAACTATGATGGATTGCATATATCCACAAGATAGAATATATGCTGAAAAAAATTTTCCACAGCTATTATGTAGTGAAACAGAATATAATGAAGTTCAATTTTGGAACGAAAAAACAGGTATCCCTTTTTGGATTCATTGGAACGGAATCAGAATAAAAGATGCCGTAACAGATCAAGTAATAGGACTTGCTACAGTCAGTCCTAATATCACTGAACGTAAAAAATATGAAGAAAAAATAAAAACTAGTGAAGCTAACCTAAGACAGCTAATTGTTCAGGCACCTGTGGCGATGGCTATTTTTAGAGGACCTGACCTCATTGTCGAAATTGCTAATGAGAAAGCGCTGGAGTTATGGGGACGAACTGAAATTGAAATTCTAAACAAACCCCTCTTAAAAGCGATGCCAGAGTTATCTACTCAAGGTATTGCCGATGTACTTTATGATGTCTATCAAAATGACTGTCCGTTTTCAGCCACCGAACTCCCTCTTAAATTATTAAGAGAATCAGAATTAGAAACTGTTTACATCAATATTTCTTACGAACCGCTTTATGACAGTAACGGAAAAGTAAATGGAATTATGGCTGTAGGTTTTGACGTCAGCGAACAAGTGATTGCAAGACAGATAGTTGAAGCTAACGAAGAAAAATTAAATATTGTCATAAATGCCAGTGAATTAGGAATATGGGAGTACAACTTAAAGACAAATGTTTCAAACTGTTCTGATCGCTGTATAGAAATTCTTGGTTACAAAGAGAAAAGGGATTTAGCTCATGATCAATTGCTTAAAAATTTTCATCCAGAGGATTTACAAATAAGAAAAGAAGCTTTTGAAAGGTCATACATAACCGGGTTTTTATACTATGTAGCTCGAATCATTTGGGAAGATAATACGATTCATTGGGCCGAATTAAAAGGTAAAGTTTTTTTCGATTCTGACAATGAACCTTTTGAAATTCTTGGAACAATCCGCGATATTTCTGAAGAACGTTTCATTCAACAACAATTATTGGAAAGAGAACAAAAATTCAGATTGCTAGCTGATTCTATGCCGCAGTTTGTTTGGACATCAGACCCTTCCGGGAATCTGAACTATTTTAACCAGTCCGTTTTTGATTTTACTGGCAGTACATTAGAGGAGATTTTAGAAGAAGGATGGATTAAGATTGTACATCTTGATGACAGAGAAAAAAATATTGAAGAATGGATCAATTCAATTACAACTGGTGCGGATTTTTTAGTAGAACATCGTTTTAGAAAATTTAATGGAGAATATCGCTGGCAATTAAGCCGGGCGACCCCTCAAAGAGATGAAAATGGAAAGATTCAAATGTGGGTAGGAACCAGTACTGATATTCAAGACCAAAAAATGTTTGCCAATGAATTAGAGAAACAAGTTTCTGAAAGAACAGCTGAGCTAAAACAAAAGAATATTGATTTGGAAAAAATGAATAAAGAGCTACAATCTTTCGCCTACATTTCAAGTCATGATTTACAAGAACCACTCCGAAAAATTCAAATCTTTGCTTCAAGAATTATCGACAAAGAAAAAAACAATCTTTCTGATTTTGCAATTGATTATTTTTACAAAATTCAAACATCTGCTAATAGGATGCAAACATTAATTCAAGATTTACTTGCTTATTCACGTACTAGTAATCACGAAAAGAAATTCGAATTAGCATCATTAAATAATATTATAGCTGAGACCACTAGTGATTTGTTTGAAGAATTAGAACAGAGTAAAGGGATTATCGAAATAGGAAATACATGTGAATTAAAAATCATTCCTTTTCAGATTAGACAGTTACTTCAAAACCTAATCAGTAATTCATTGAAATTTGCTAAACTTGATGTTGCACCATACATCACTATTTCCTGTGTGATTGATCAAGGAAGTCAATTTGATGCTATTGCATTGGATGAAGATAAGAACTATTGCCACATCTGCTATACAGACAATGGTATTGGTTTTGATCAGGAATACAGTGACAAAATATTTGAATTGTTTCAGAGATTGGGTGGTAAAGAAAAATACATTGGAACTGGGATAGGATTAGCCATTGTGAAAAAAATTGTTGAGAATCATAATGGGTATATAAAAGCAGAAAGCACTATAAATATTGGTACAACATTCCATATCTACCTCCCTGAAATACAATAAGTTTTTATTCTATTCTAAAATTCGCTAATAAATAGCTTATCTAATGTAATAGTAAACAATGATAATTAAATGATTTAAAAGGAATATTTGCGATGTTGAAGCCTTACGTTCTTATAAATAATTTAATAACCTAAGAGTAATCAACAGTGGCAGGATAGCTTTGAGGTATAGAAATCAGTATAAAAAATTAAAAAAAACGGGAAGTCGATGCCTCTTTACCACACTAACGCTTGATTGACCAATGCTTTTTTTAGCGAAGGGAGATTTTACAAGTTCTCCCTTCTCTCTAAAATTAAACCGTTAAGGTATCAACAATTGCCGAAACTGGGCGTATTGCAGTTGTCTGTTCGATAGTTGGTCCAGCAACCCAAACCGTTTTATAGGTAAATTCAGTAGCAGCTTTAGTAACAGCATTTGATCCCATCATGTATCGGATCATTTTTACCCACTTTTTCAAGCTTTTATTTTTATTTAAAGTGCGTTCTAACCAAGTTTGTTTCGTTCCCACTTTTTGAATGTAAGGCGTATTAATAACCGTACAAGGTGTCCCTGATATTTTTTCAGTCAGAACGATATCCTTAGCACCATAATCAACACAGGCTTGTTTGTATTCCTCAGAAACATCGGACTCCAATGAGGCGATAAAAGGACTCCCCACAGATACACCTACGGCGCCATAGCTTAACATTTTATCCAAATCTATTTTAGTACTCACGCCACCTGCAGAAATAACAGGCAATTCCGTATTTTCATTTAATTCTTTAATCAATTGCTCTGGAGATTGTGCTCCTCTATGACCACCGGCCAAATTGTTAACAGCAATTAGGGCGTCAGCACCTAAGCTTTCTACCTTTTTGGCAAAAGACAAATCGGTAACATCACAAAAAACTTTAATACCCACTTTATGAGCAGCATTAATCGTTTCTTCTGGCGACCCTAAGGAAGTGATTATAAAATCTACTTTTTCAGCACACAAAACTTCTAATTGGTCTTTGTATTTGATATTCGATTTATTCACGATCAAATTATAACCAAAACTACCTCCTGGTACTTTAGCTGCCCTAAGTTCCAATATGGAATCGCGCAGTTCCTCTAGTGTGCGGTAATTTAAGGCAGGGATACAACCTGCAACACCAGATTTCATTCCTTCAATTACCATTTTAGTATTTGAAACTAGAAACATAGGCGCCATTATTAATGGTCTATCAATTTTCAAAAGAGAAGTCAAAGTAGGTTTTGTCATAACTTAAAGTTTTAATTTAAACAAATATAACCAAATATACTATGCGTGCCTACTATTTACATTCTAAACTAGGTTAAATAAATAATGATTAGCAATCTAAAATGCGATGTCTTTTTATCAAAAGCAATAAAAGTGGATACCTTTTGGCGCATAAAAAAAGCAGAAAGTTTTTTTAATACTTTCTGCTTTCTCTATCTGTACACTCTTATTAGCTACACAATACAACTACTCTTTACTACTCTATTCTGAAAAGTATTAAACTCTTTTATATGGTAATCAAACTATCTTATTTGAATCTTAAATTCCTATTCTACCAATGTATCTTCCACTAAAAAATCATCTAGGTCAATTTCGACATTAGCCATGAAAATTTCAGGTTCCCTAATAGTTAACCAATAGTCGGCAACGATGCTTAAAACGACATCCTTTAAACCACTCAAAGAACTTTCAACTTGGTACTCCTCGTCTTTAATTACTTCGATAAGCAATTCATTTACTTTTCTAATTTTTTCTAAATTCGTCATTCTATATATTATTAAATTGCTAACTACATTTTAATTACACTTTTAAAACTGTCTGAATATAGATTGCTAAATAGCTTTAAATAAAAGCCACATCTATTTTCAATATTTGGACGCTAAATTATATGAAATAAATTCTAACAGCAATACCCACTTTTAGTGATTTTTTATACAAAACCAAATACTGAATTTGAAAAACATAAACGGTCTATAAAAACTCCACTTTTAGAAAAGTATACCTTCGTAAAAAGAGCACTACATTGTCATCTTATTAAGATGCTCCACAGGACTAATTCAAACAATCTGTAATCCAGAGAAAATAGAAAGTAAGTAAATAAAACCATCCTAAATATATTTCATTGCAATTGATGAGACAAAGAAACTATGGCCGCCTTAATATTGCTGATACCTGTGTGTAATTTATTAAAAAAATAATAATTATCCTTATTTTTTAACTATTTTGCATCACTATTAAATATTATGCGATGACAGCCGTAACTAGAATTTTTGATTTTCCGTATTATCAGCTAGAACAATATTCTTCAATCGCAGATGCTTTAGCAACAAAGAAAAATGGTGTTTGGATAAAAACTTCAACTGAAGAATTTATTTCCAAAGCCAATACTATTTCTAGGGCACTCTTGATGATGGGCATTAAAAAAGACGATAAGATTGCCCTAATTTCCACTAATAACAGAACCGAATGGAGTATCATGGATATTGGTATTTTACAAACCGGAGCGCAAAACGTACCCATCTACCCCACAATCTCCGCAGATGATTATGCATACATCCTCAATCATTCTGGCGCAACTTATTGTTTTATATCTGATGTGGAAATATTTGAAAAAATAAATTCAATACGAGATAAAGTTCCAGCATTAAAAGAAGTGTACTCATTCGATGAAATTCCAGGTTGTAAAAACTGGTCAGAATTGCTTCTTATTGGCGAAGACCAAAGCAATCAAAATGAACTAGAAGAACGAAAAGAAAAAGTACTACCTTACGATTTAGCTACCATTATATATACCTCTGGAACCACTGGAACACCAAAAGGGGTTATGCTTTCGCATAACAATCTAGTTTCTAATGTCCTTGCAATTGTTAACTTAGTTCCGTTTCCAGCCGGAAAAGCTAAAGCGTTAAGCTTCTTGCCTGTCTGTCATATTTTTGAACGCACCGCTTTATATTTATATCAATATCATGGTGTTTCCATTTATTTTGGGGAATCTATAGAGAAAATCAGCGATAATATAAAAGATGTAAAACCAACTATGATCACTGCTGTACCAAGGCTACTTGAAAAGGTATACGATAAAATCTACGCAAAAGGAACGGAACTAACCGGAATAAAAAAGAAGCTTTTCTTTTGGGCTATAGATTTAGGATTACGATTTGAGCCATATGGAGCCAATGGTTTATGGTATGAAATGCAACTTAAAATTGCTCGAAAATTAATTTTTAGCAAATGGAAAGAAGGATTAGGTGGGAACCTCGAATTGATTGTAAGCGGTAGCGCTGCCTTGCAGCCTAGATTAGCTCGTGTATTTACGGCAGCAGACATTCCTATTTTGGAAGGTTATGGATTAACCGAAACCTCCCCAGCAATTTCATTTAATGACTTAAATAATAAAGGATTAAGAATAGGAACCGTAGGAAAAGTAATTGAGCATGTACAAGTAAAAATTGCCGAAGACGGGGAAATCCTTTGTAAGGGTCCTAACGTAATGTTAGGCTACTATAAAGATGAAAAATTAACAAATGAAGTGATTAAGGAAGGCTACTTCCATACTGGAGACATTGGGAATATTGACGAAGACGGCTTCTTAAAAATCACGGATCGAAAGAAAGAAATGTTCAAAACTTCAGGAGGCAAATACATAGCGCCACAATTACTAGAAAACACAATGAAACAATCCCGTTTTATTGAACAAATTCTGGTCATAGGAGAAGGACAAAAAATGCCGGCAGCACTTATTCAACCTAATTTTGAATTCCTCAAAGAATGGGCAAACATCCATAAAATTGATATTGGAAAAACAAATAGTGATCATATTGTTCATCAAAAAGTATTGGAACGCATACAAAAGGATATTAACAATTTGAATGAAAAATTTGGAAATTGGGAAAAAATCAAACGATTTGAATTGACTGCAGATGTGTGGTCAATTGACGGTGGACAATTGACTCCTACACTAAAACTAAAACGTAAAAACATTAAAGAACTATATAAAGAGCAGTACCAGAAAATATATAGCTAATTTAGAAACCATTACTTTACAAAAAATCACACCTATCAGATGTTAAGTTTGTATTTATATTATTGCACTATTTGGCTTTGTTGTACTATAAATCATAGTAAAAGTAAAAACACTTCTAATTGTTCTAAAATATTATTTTTTAAAACAAAACTACTCTTAACTCTTTTTTTTTTACTTATAATCAAGCTTTTAAACTTCAAAGTAAGAAATCGTTTTCGTAAAAGAAAACACATATCGAATATTTTTTTTCATTTTAATTTTTAAAATTCAAAATTATTGTCATTTTTTAATTAATTTGCAATAAAATTCAACCTTCGAATAATGACTCAAGTAACTAGACTCTTTGATTTTCCTTATTATCAACAAGACAAATATACTTCAATTCCAGATGCTTTAAATACGAAGCAGGACGGTGTATGGATAAAAACATCTACACAAGAATATATAGCTCAAGCCAATGCAGTCTCAAGGGCACTTTTGCGAATGGGAATTAAAAAAAACGATAAGATCGCCGTTATTTCTTCTAGCAACAGAACAGAATGGAATATTATGGATATTGGTATTCTTCAAGTGGGAGCCCAAAACGTACCCATCTACCCAACAATAACCGAAGAAGATTATGAATACATATTGAACCACTCAGGAGCAATATATTGTTTTGTATCTGACGTAGAAATACTTCAAAAAGTAAACTTAATAAAAGATAAAGTTCCTCACCTGAAAGAAATATATTCTTTTAACCCTATTGAAGGTTGTAAAAACTGGAAAGAACTACTCGTTCTTGGTGAAGACCAGAGCAATCAAGACGAGGTTGATGCCTGTAAAAGTTCCGTTAAACCGGATGATTTAGCAACTATAATTTATACATCTGGAACTACAGGACGACCAAAAGGAGTTATGCTTTCGCACAATAACATTGTGTCAGATGTACTTAATAGCGCACTTAGAATACCATTTGAAGCGGGAAAAAGTACTGCGCTAAGCTTCCTTCCTGTTTGTCATATTTTTGAAAGAATGATCTTGTATTTACACCAATATTATGGTGTTTCGATTTATTTTGGGGAATCTATAGACAAAATAAGTGATAACATAAAAGAAGTAAAACCTACAGTAATTACAGTTGTTCCAAGACTTATCGAAAAAGTATACGATAAAATCTATGCTAAAGGAGCAGAATTAACTGGGATAAAAAAGAAATTGTTCTTTTGGGCAATTGATCTAGGATTGATATATGAACCTTATGGTGCTAATGGACTATGGTATGAAATGCAGCTTAAAATTGCCCGAAAATTAATTTTCAGCAAATGGAAAGAAGGATTAGGTGGTAATCTGGATTTAATGGTTTCAGGAAGCGCCGCACTACAGCCAAGATTAGCGCGCATTTTTGCTGCGGCAGAAATTCCAGTGATGGAAGGATATGGTTTAACAGAGACATCTCCTGTTATATCTGTAAATGATATGAGAAACAGAGGTTTCAGAGTAGGAACTGTTGGAAAAGTAATTGATAATGTAGATGTTAAAATTGCCGAAGACGGCGAAATCCTTTGCAAAGGTCCGAACGTAATGGTTGGTTACTTTAAAGATGAGAAATTAACTAACGAAGTTATCGTAGACGGTTATTTCCATACTGGTGACATAGGTGAATTTGACAAAGATGGTTTCTTAAAAATCACGGACCGTAAGAAAGAAATGTTCAAAACTTCGGGAGGGAAATATATAGCACCACAACTTATTGAAAACACCATGAAACAATCTCGTTTCATAGCGGAAATTATGGTCATTGGTGACGGACAAAAAATGCCGGCAGCTTTCATTCAGCTTGACTTTGAATTCGTTAAAGAATGGGCTATTATTCATAAAATAGAGCTGGGAGCAAGTAATGAAGAGATAATATCAAACAAAAAAGTAATCGATAGAATTCAGGAAGAAATAGACTTCTTAAATAAAAAATTTGGTAATTGGGAGAAAATCAAACGATTCGAACTAACACCAGATGTTTGGTCTATTGAAGGCGGTCAGCTGACACCTACACTAAAACTAAAAAGAAAATTAGTGATGGAAAAATACATTGATTTATTCGATAAAATCTATGGTCCGCCAACTTATCTTGCTGTGTAAGCATAACTAAAAAATACCGTAACCATGAAATTAAAAATTCTATTTTATTCTATATTAAGTATTATATTATTTTCTAATTGCGGGCAAAAGAAAGAAGAAGATCCAATTAAAGCCAATTATTTAGATTATTCTAAAAGGCAAGATCAATATACGGGAGGCATCAAAATGATTCCAATAACTACCCCAAAAGGCACCTTTAAAGTCTGGACAAAAACCGTGGGGAATAACCCTAGAATTAAAGTATTATTACTTCACGGTGGACCAGGATTAACGCACGAATTATATGAATGTTTCGACGGTTATTTCCCAAATGAAAGCATCGAATACATTTATTATGATCAATTGGGATCGTACTATAGTGAGCAACCTAACGATAACAGTTTATGGACTAACGAACGTTTCGTTGAGGAAGTGGAACAAGTTCGAATCGCATTAGGAGCAGACAGTTCTAACTTTTATATTCTAGGTCAATCCTGGGGCGGAATACTTGCTATGGAATATGCCTTAAAGTACCAAAAAAATCTAAAAGGTCTAATCATATCTAATATGATGGCCAGTATTCCTGAATATAATACCTATGCCCAACAAGTCCTTGCTCCGCAAATGGATCCTAAAATCCTAAAAGAATTGCAGGAAATGGAGAAAAATGATGACTATGATAATCCAAAATACAGCGAACTTCTTTTCAAATATTATTACACAGAACACATTCTAAGAAAATCATTAGAAGAATGGCCTGAATCTATTAACCGCTGTTTCAAACACATTAACCCAAATGTATATGTATTTATGCAAGGACACAGTGAATTTGGTATCACTGGGAATGCATCACTAAAAAATTGGGATGTAAAAGACAAACTAAAAACAATTACAGTCCCTACATTGACAATCGGTTCTAAATATGACACTATGGACCCAGAGCATATGAAATGGATTGCCAACGAAGTGCAAAACGGACGGTTTCTATTTTGTCCTAATGGCAGTCACCTTTCACAATATGATGATCAAAAAACATATTTTAACGGCCTTATAAAATTTCTAAAAGACGTGGATAACGGTACTTTTAAAAAAGTATAAAATAAAATTTTAGTCACTGCTGTACACCCTACTCTCTTAGGAATGTTTTGCAGGATTTACTCCCTCCTATTTGTCTAATTAAAAAAGCTTTAGATATTGCGTATTTACTGTTTTTTATAATTTTTAATGATTTATTGTAAATTTTTCAATACTTTTAATACATTAATAATTAGTCACTTAAAACTATGGAAAGCAAAAAATTTATTGTTTCAGTTATTGTAACAGCTAATGGCTACTTTCTCTTAAGTTGGTTATCATAGAAATACATTTTTCCCGATGACGAAAACATGTATTTACTGTGTGTATTGTTAATCAGCATGACTATCTTTTTTTGCTTGCAACATTCATGAATCAGTTTTAAATATTTAAAATTCATGTTATCGTTCTAAGAATAGAATCTAAAACCGTAATTTTTCATATTCCCAATACGCATCTGATTCATAAAAATAGTGCTTTTAATATCCTTATTTCAATAAGAAAAGGAGTTAGTGTGCAAGTATCTATAAACGGAAACGTTTACTAGAACTTCGATAATTTGGCAGTTTGTTAAAAATAACCTCCTTTTCTGACCATATTTTTTTACAATAATAAATTTTTAACATAAAAATAATTGATTTTATTATGCATGCATAGTATTTTTTTGTTATATTTGAAATCGATATAGTTACATATGAAAGATAAAACAATAGATTACATTTTAAGAGCTACATGGCAAGCCGTTTCAAGAATGTACAATGAAGAAGCTTCTAAGTATGGTGCCACTATGGCAACTGGGTTTGCATTATTGAGCATGGATAAAAATGAAGGTACTCCTTCTACATCATTAGGTCCTAAAATGGGAATGGAAGCCACTAGCCTTACCAGGACCTTAAAATCAATGGAAGATAAGGGTTTAATCATTCGAAAAAAAAATCCCGATGACGGTCGTGGTGTATTAATTTACTTGACTGAGTTAGGTAAAGAAAAAAGAGTTTTATCAAAAAACACTGTATTAAAGTTCAATGAAACCGTAAAAAATCACATTACGGATGAAAAATTACAACACTTTATTGAAGTCTCAGAAACGATCAACGAATTAATTCAAAATAAAAATATATTTAATCAAACTGAAAAAATAGACAATGAAACGCACAATTAAAAAAGTTGCAGTAATCGGATCCGGAATTATGGGTTCGGGAATTGCATGCCATTTTGCCAATATTGGTGTCGAAGTTTTACTTCTCGATATCGTTCCTAGAGAACTTACTGAAGTAGAAGAAAAAAAAGGATTGACATTAGAGAGTAAAATTGTTCGCAACCGCCTGGTAAATGAGCATTTAAATAATGCCTTAAAATCGAAACCTTCTCCTATTTACAGCCAAAAATTCGCTAACCGAATTACAACTGGTAACACAACAGACGATATGGCAAAAATTGCCGACGTTGATTGGATTATCGAGGTTGTTGTAGAAAGATTAGATATCAAAAAATTAGTATTTGAACAAGTAGAGAAATACCGCAAACCGGGTACTTTGATTACTTCAAACACTTCGGGAATTCCTATTCACTTTATGAGTGAAGGAAGGTCTGAAGATTTCCAAAAACACTTCTGTGGGACACACTTTTTTAACCCTGCACGTTACTTAAAATTATTCGAAATTATTCCTGGTCCACAAACTTCATCTGAGGTTTTAGACTTTCTTACTATATATGGTGAAAAGTTTTTAGGAAAAACTTCGGTTGTTGCTAAAGACACTCCTGCCTTCATCGGAAACCGCGTTGGAATTTATGGTATTCAAAGTTTATTCCATTTGGTTAAAGAAATGGGTTTAACTATCGAAGAAGTAGATAAATTGACTGGTCCAGTTATCGGTCGCCCAAAATCGGCTACTTTTAGAACGGTAGATGTAGTAGGATTAGATACTTTAGCTCACGTTGCGAACGGTATTTATGAAAACTGTCCAAATGATGAACAACACGACTTATTCAAATTACCAGATTTCGTCAATAAAATGATGGAGAATAAATGGCTAGGTAGTAAAACAGGACAAGGTTTCTACAAAAAAGTAGGAAAAGAAATTCTGACTTTAGACTTAGACACATTAGAATATAGAGCCGCTAAAAAAGCATCATTTGCTACACTTGAATTAACTAAATCTATTGATAAACCAATCAATCGTTTTAAAGTTTTAGTAAAAGGAAAAGACAAAGCAGGTGAGTTTTACCGCAAAAGTTTTGCAGGTATGTTTGCTTATGTATCGAATAGAATACCTGAAATCTCAGACGAACTATACAAGATTGACGACGCTATGAAAGCGGGTTTCGGTTGGGAAAATGGTCCATTCGAAATTTGGGATGCTATTGGAGTAGAAAAAGGAATCGCAATTATGAAAGCGGAAGGTCTTGAACCGGCTGCTTGGGTAAATGAGATGCTAGCTGCAGGAAATAAAAGTTTTTACACTGTTAACGATGGTGCAACTAATTTTTACAACATTCCTACAAAAGCACAAACTAAAATTCCAGGTCAAGATGATTTTATTATCCTGAACAACATTCGCGAAAGCAAAAAAATATGGAGCAACAGTGGTGGTGTTATCACTGACTTAGGTGATGGAATCATCAACTTAGAGTTCTTATCAAAAATGAATACTATTGGTGGTGATGTTTTACAAGCCATCAATAAAGCAATTGACTTAGCCGAACAAGAATACCAAGGATTAGTTATTGGTAATCAAGCAGGAAACTTCTCTGTTGGAGCAAACATCGGAATGATCTTTATGATGGCCGTTGAACAAGAATATGATGAGTTGAATATGGCAATCAAAACTTTCCAAGATACAATGATGCGTGTACGTTACTCTTCTATTCCAGTAGTAGTAGCACCACACGGAATGACTTTTGGTGGTGGATGCGAAATGAGTTTGCATGCTGATAAAGTTGTTGCTGCTGCAGAAACATATATGGGACTTGTTGAGTTTGGTGTAGGTGTTATTCCTGGTGGTGGTGGTTCTAAAGAACTAGCATTGCGTGCATCAGATTTATTCCATAAAAATGATGTGGAGCTTAATGTATTGCAAGAATATTTCTTGACTATCGCTATGGCAAAAGTATCAACTTCAGGTTACGAAGCTTTTGACACTGGGCTTTTACAGCACGGTAAAGATATTATTGTGGTAAACAAAGACCGTCAAATTGCTGAAGCAAAGAAACATGCTTTATTAATGGCCGAAGCTGGTTATACACAACCTATCCGTAGAACGGACGTAAAAGTATTAGGAAAACAAGCTCTAGGGATGTTCTTAGTAGGTACAGACCAAATGGAAGCTGGAAAATACATTTCTGAACACGATAAGAAGATTGCTAACAAACTAGCTTATGTAATGGCTGGTGGTGATTTATCTGAGGCAACATTAGTATCAGAACAATATTTATTGGATCTGGAACGTGAAGCTTTCTTATCGCTTTGTACAGAAAGAAAAACATTGGAAAGAATCCAATTTATGTTAACCAAAGGGAAACCGCTACGTAATTAATTATTTTAAATTATAAATGTTGAATTTTAAATGTCTCGAAATATTTATGCCAACAAATGATTTAAAATTTATAATTCAAAATTCAAAATAACATTATGAAAACAGCCTATATAGTAAAAGCATACAGAACAGCCGTGGGGAAAGCTCCTAAAGGTGTGTTCAGATTTAAAAGACCTGATGAGTTAGCAGCAGAAACCATTCAGTATATGATGAGTGAATTGCCAGATTTTGACAAAACTCGTATTGATGATGTTATGGTAGGAAATGCTATGCCTGAAGCAGAACAAGGACTTAATGTGGGACGTTTAATCTCTTTGATGGGATTAAAAATTGAAGATGTCCCTGGAGTAACTGTTAACAGATACTGTGCTTCTGGATTAGAAACAATAGGTATGGCTACAGCCAAAATTCAGTCAGGAATGGCGCATTGTATTATTGCTGGTGGTGCCGAAAGCATGAGTTTTATTCCGATGGGAGGTTACAAACCAACTCCGGATTATGCTGTAGCAAAAGCAGGACACGAAGATTACTACTGGGGAATGGGCTTAACAGCCGAAGCAGTAGCAAAGCAATTTAACGTTTCAAGAGAGGATCAGGATGAGTTTGCTTACAACTCTCAAATGAAAGCCTTGAAAGCGCAAGCTGATGGTAAATTTGATAAACAAATTGTTCCTATTACAGTAGAACAAACATTTATCAATGAAAATGGTAAAAAAGAAACGAAATCTTATGTAGTAAATAAAGATGAAGGACCTAGAGCCGGTACTACAATAGAAGGCTTAGCTGGTTTAAGACCTGTTTTTGAAGCTGGTGGAAGTGTAACAGCCGGTAACTCATCACAAATGAGTGATGGTGCTGCTTTTGTACTTGTTATGAGTGAAGAAATGGTAAAAGAACTTAATCTTGAACCTATCGCAAGATTAGTAAACTTTGCTTCTGCAGGAGTTGAGCCTAGAATAATGGGAATTGGACCTGTAAAAGCAATACCAAAAGTATTGAAACAAGCGGGTTTATCTTTAAATGATATTGACTTAATTGAATTAAACGAAGCTTTTGCCTCACAATCGCTAGCAGTAATAAGAGAACTTAATTTGAACCCTGATATCGTCAACGTTAATGGTGGTGCGATTGCAATGGGACACCCACTGGGATGTACCGGAGCTAAACTGTCAGTTCAATTATTCGACGAAATGAAACGTCGTGGTAATAAATACGGAATTGTTACCATGTGTGTGGGAACAGGTCAAGGTAGTGCTGGGGTATACGAGTTGCTTTAATTTATTTTAAATGATGAATTCAAAATTTTAAACGAGATGAAAGAAAATATAATCGCTACAAAAACATTTGATTTTGCACTGAGTATAGTAAATCTTTCCATCTCTTTAAAAAAGGAAAACGAATTCATAATTTCTAAACAAATATTAAGGTCTGCAACAAGTATTGGGGCAAATGTCGAAGAAGCTATTGGCAGCCCAATCTAGAAAAGATTTTGTTCACAAAATGGCAATTGCCTCTAAAGAAGCGAGAGAAACCAAATATTGGTTGCGTTTATTGGATAAATCTAATCTAACAACAATTTCGATGACAAATTATTTAATTGAAATTGAGCATATAATAAACATAATAACAAAAATTATTAAAACTTCTCAGGAAGCGAATACAAAATAATTCAAAATTTAAAATAACAAAGTCATGAGCGACGTAACTAGAGGAGGACAATTCCTTGTAAAAGAAACAAAGTGCGAAGATATCTTCACTCCTGAGGATTTTTCGGAAGAACAATTAATGATGCGTGACTCTGTAAAAGAGTTCGTAGACAAAGAATTATGGGCACATAAAGATCGTTTTGAGAAAAAAGATTATGCCTATACAGAAGAGTGCATGAAAAAAGCTGGAGACTTAGGTCTTTTAGGAGTTGCTGTTCCTGAAGCTTATGGTGGATTAGGAATGGGATTTGTATCAACGATGTTAGTTTGTGATTACATTTCTGGTGCAACAGGATCTTTCTCAACTGCGTTTGGAGCACATACAGGGATTGGTACTATGCCAATTACTTTATACGGTACTGAAGAGCAAAAACAAAAATATGTTCCTAAATTAGCTTCTGGTGAGTGGTTTGGTGCATACTGTTTGACTGAACCGGGTGCAGGATCTGATGCCAATTCAGGAAAAACTAAAGCTGTTTTATCTGAAGATGGTAAGTCATACTCTATCACTGGTCAAAAAATGTGGATTTCGAATGCAGGTTTCTGTAGCTTATTTATTGTTTTTGCACGTATTGGTGACGATAAAAACATCACTGGATTCATTGTAGAAAATACTTCTGATAACGGTATCTCAATGGGTGAAGAAGAACATAAATTAGGAATTCGTGCTTCTTCTACACGTCAAGTTTTCTTTAACGAAACTTCGGTTCCGGTTGAAAACATGTTGTCTGAAAGAGGAAATGGTTTCAAAATTGCGATGAACGCTTTGAATGTTGGTCGTATCAAACTAGCTGCAGCTTGTTTAGACGCTCAAAGAAGAGTAATCTCTGCTTCTGTTAACTATGCAAACGAAAGAATACAATTCAATACACCTATCGCACAGTTTGGAGCTATTCGTTCTAAATTAGCTGATATGGCAACTAGCTGTTATGCTGGTGAAAGTGCCTCTTACAGAGCCGCAAAAAACATCGAAGACAGAATTATTGCACGCGAAGCTGAAGGGTCTACACATCAAGAAGCTGAGTTAAAAGGTGTTGAAGAGTATGCTATTGAGTGTTCTATCTTAAAAGTTGCCGTTTCTGAAGACGTTCAAGCTTGCTCTGATGAAGGAATTCAAATTTTTGGTGGAATGGGATTCTCAGAAGATACTCCGATGGAAAGTGCATGGAGAGATGCTCGCATCGCACGTATCTATGAAGGTACTAACGAAATCAACAGAATGTTATCTGTTGGAATGTTGATTAAAAAAGCAATGAAAGGCCATGTAGATTTATTAGGTCCTGCTACGAAAGTTGGTGAGGAATTAATGGGTATTCCTTCTTTTGAAACTCCAGATTACTCACAGTTATTTGCAGAAGAAAAAGAAATGGTAGCTAAATTGAAAAAAGCTTTCTTAATGGTTGCTGGAAGTGCGGTTCAAAAATTCGGAACTGAATTAGACTCTCACCAACAAATTTTAATGGCTGCGTCAGATATGTTAATCGAAATTTACATGGCTGAAAGTACTATTCTTAGAACTGAGAAATTAGCTAAAAAAGAAGGTGAAGATAAAGTACAAGAGCAAATTGCAATGGCAAAATTATACTTGTACCAAGCAGTAGATATCGTTACTCAAAAAGGAAAAGAAAGTGTTATTTCTTTTGTTGAAGGAGATGAACAACGTATGATGCTTATGGGATTAAGACGTTTTACTAAATATACAAATATGCCAAATATTGTAGCTTTAAGAGAAACGATTACTTCTAAATTAGTTGCAGAAAACGCGTATTGCTTTTAAGCAAAAAGATAGTTTTTAGTTGATTTTATTTGTTTAAAAAAAGCGCAGTCATTTCGATGATTGCGCTTTTATATTTTTTATAATCTCTAGTTCTTCTTTTGCAGAAATGGCTCAAGTTCAATTATCTTAAATCCCCCTCCTACACCCTGTAAATCAAATCCTGTGATAATTTTCATTATTACAATAATTAATGATTTTATAGAGTGAATCAATTTGCTTTTAAAAAAGAAAAACCGACTAAAATTAACCTCATACAATAATCAATTTCAATATTTCCGTAGAAGTATAGCCAGGGTTTAATTACCTATTTTACTATCCATAATGGCACTTCCAGGTCCTGATTAAAAAGTTCCTCCGTAACACTTCCTACAAGTAAAGAAGAGAAGGTATTTCTACCTTTGTCTCCTACAATAATAAGATCAACCTTAGCAGCTGCGGCTTTAGATCTTAATTTTTCGGCAACCCCGCTATCTCTTCCAGGAATAATTTGTGTCGTTAATTCTCCTTTGTAGCCAATCTTTTTTATGAATTTCTCATACTTTTCTTTTAGGTGATTTTCAATCTTCGTATCAAGGTGTTCCTTTGGAATGTAAGGAGAAAATTGTAACGGCACATTGTAGACGTGCACCGCTTTTACTTTAGCCTTTGTACAGCTCTGTATATTTTCAGCCACTTCAAAAACCTTATTTGATGCACTTGAAAAATCAGTTCCAGCCCAAATATTGCTAATAACCGCTTTTGCACCTTTAGGAATAGACAGGATATTACATTTAAGTAAACGCAATAATTTACCGCTAACGACTCCAGTACCTTTTATCTTATTTTTATTTCCAATTAAAGCCAACTGAACTTCATATTTGTTGACAATGTAATTGATCAAGGATTCTGAATAAGGGTCTTCAGAAATAAGCACTTCCCATTCTACTGAGGATTTGAATTTCTGTTCTACCTTTTCATTTAATTCATCCCCTATTATTTCGTCAAGGTTAATATCCTTTAACTGTTCTTCAAATAATTCCGAGATCTCATATTTTTTGATATTATGTACAAAATACACTTTTTTAACCTTAAGCGTATCTGCAATAAATGATGCATATTCAATTAGTGTATTATCAATATCCGAAAGGTCTAAGGCGACCAAGATGTTTTTAATTTCAGTCATTATTGGGATTATTTAATTTTGTTTTGCTAATAATACTTTGTTTTTTGACGATGTCAGAAACTATTTCCTCATAGTTTTCGAGTTCTTTTTGGGAATCGCGCTTTTGCAGTTTTTTAAGATCTTCACTTAAACCTTTATAAAGTGAAAAACACATAATTATTAAAATCACGGCAAAAGGCAATCCAGTTACTATTGTTGCTGTTTGAAGTGCCTGTAATCCACCACCTATTAATAGAACAGCGGCAACACCACCTTCAGCAAGAGCCCAAAATATTCTTTGGCCTACTGGCGCATCAATTTTACCTCCCGAGGTTAAATTATCTACCACTAAAGATCCAGAATCTGAAGAGGTAATAAAGAATCCTGCAATTAAAATTATAGCAATAATGTTAAGATAAAATGCAAAAGGATAATCTTCTAAAAACACAAACAGTGCAGTGGCAACGTTATCATTCACGGCATTTGCAATAGTATCATCACCTAGAAGTGTCATATGTATCGCTGTGCTTCCAAAAGCTGTTATCCAGAAAAAAGTTACAAGAGAAGGCACTAATAAGACTCCTAAGATAAACTCACGTACGGTACGCCCTTTGGAAATACGAGCAATAAACATACCTACGAAAGGAGACCAAGCAATCCACCATCCCCAGTAAAAAACGGTCCAGGCATTTTGCCAATTGGACCCCGTATAACTTTCTGTCCAAGTTGAAAGTTCCAAAATACCAGATAAATAATTTCCTGTATTTTGTACGAATGATTTAAAAATAAAGATTGTTGGTCCTAATACCACAACTATTAAAAGAAATAGCAATGCTATTCTCATATTCCATTCACTCAAGATTCGAACCCCTTTATCTACTCCTAAAACAACTGAAACAGTAGCAATTGCTGTTATTCCTGCAATTAGAAGAATTTGAGTTTGTACGCCGCTATCTATTCCCCAAAGGTGATGTAATCCTGCTGCAATTTGCTGCACTCCCATTCCTAAAGAAGTAGCAAGACCAAATAAAGTAGCAATCACAGCAAAGATGTCAATTGCATCTCCAATTTTCCCGTAGATTCTATCTCCTAAATAAGGATAAAAAATAGATCTGATGGTAAGTGGAAGTCCACGTGAATACGTAAAATACGCTAGTGATAATCCAACCAAAGCATAAACTGCCCAAGCATGAAATCCCCAGTGCAAAAACGTAAATCTCATAGCTTCCTTGGCTGCTTCAGCACTTCCGCCTTCTGCCATTGGTGGACTCAGAAAATGATAAACTGGTTCTGAAATACTCCAAAACAACAATCCAATTCCCATTCCCGCACTAAAAAGCATCGCGAACCACGAAAGAGTTTTAAACTCGGGTTTTGCGTTTTGTCCTCCAATTCTTAAGTGGCCAAATTTACTGAAGGCCATATAAACCATAAATATCAGAAAAATATTAACACTTAGGATAAAAAACCAACCTGCTTTGTTAGCGACAAAATTCTGAATTGCAGTAAAAACGTGTTCTGCCCCGTCTTTATACATCAGCGTTAATGCTATTATGATGATGATGATAATCGCCGATGTAAAAAACACAGGCCCATTAACATCCAATCCAAAAATGGATTTCCTCTCATCACTTCTTATAATCTTCTTAGCCATAACTCATTTTGTTATTTAATGTAATTTAATTTCTATGAGGACATCTAATCCCTCCATTTATTTATAAAACCTAATAATAGTAGGCAACCAATATTAATCTAAAAGCCGAAATCAATGCCTCCGGCGATAATCAAAAAAACGTATATACACTTCCCGAAGAGACTAAATCCCCCGTTCACGTACCTATAAAAAGCAGTAGACCTGAAGGCTTCTTTCTGACTAAAAGCATAATTACAGCATGTACTATGACTAAATGCCATAGCATGTATATAGAAAAAACTTAAATGAGTAAATGATTAAAGATCTTTAATCAATGTCAACCTGTTTAATTAAAAACAGTCTTAAAAAAGCAAAATATTGGACTGCAAATTTAGTCAAAAAAGAAGCTTAACCTGCCATAAATACGTAATAGCAGTTTTTTCAGAGAATATGACATTAATAAAAACCTTATTTTATCTAATTTACATTTTATTTACCAAAAAAAGGCATTAAAAAAGGTAAAAAATTTTAAATAGAAGTAATTATCTTAACCATTATCAAAAAAAGAAGTATTATATATTCACCTACAGATACCAGATCGTCCTAAAGCAGTAACTAATTCTCTATTGTCTTTATAATTAAAAAAGTATCCTCTTCTATAGTTTCAATACTTTATAAAATGGATTCCCTTTTATTTTTTAAGGTAATTATAGTACATATTTATTCTCAAATTAATTTAATGATGCTGATTTTATATGTAATTTTATCTAAAATTTTCAAAACATAAACAACATGAAAAAAATTATACTTTCGACAGCGATTATCATTGCAGTCCTTATTGGTTGTAAGACAAACAATAACTCTCGTGACTCTAAAAAATTAGTAATTGCTTTTGAAGCCAAAAGCAATAGTAACGTTTCTGGAACAGCCACTTTTATAGAAAAAAATGGTAAAGTTACTTTCGTGGCAAAATTAGCAGGATTAACTCCTGGACTTCATGCCATTCATATCCATGAAAAATCTGATTGTTCAGCTGCAGATGGAAGCTCAGCTGGAGGACACTGGAATCCAACTTTCAAAAAACACGGAAAATGGGGTACTGGCGAATACCATAAAGGAGACATAGGAAATTTCATAGCAGATACTAACGGAAACGGAACGATAACTCTAACTACAGATGAGTGGAATATTGGCTCTGGGGATCCTACAAAAGATATTTTGGGCAAAGGACTGATTGTACATGAAGGAACTGATGATTTTGTTTCACAACCATCCGGTAATGCGGGGGCAAGAGTCGCTTGTTCAGCAATAATTAAATAAATTGTAATAATATACTTTCAGCTGTTTTAAAATAGCTGAAAGTATATTATATTTTTATTTAACTCAAAAACCTTAAAATAACATAGCTTTGTACTATTAAAAATAAACAATGATTAACCCTTCAGCATCCGGTTGGATAGATAAGTATTTTTCAAAACAAAAAAAACAGGAACAAATAGTTTACGATAGTCCCGCTTTGTTTTACGCCAATATTAGAAAAACAGGGTTCATATACGGTCACATTGTTTCTTTTGAAACGACAGCCCCTATAATAACGACAGGCTGGGTTCAAAATGAAATTCCTAAGGTCGCTCTGTTAAATACACTTTATGCAATTTACAGTTTAACAACACACGATAGCAATCCTGATAATTTCCTGTCTAAAGCCTTAGACTTTTATAATGAAATGACTCCGAAAGGGTATAATCTGTTAAAAAAAATATTACCTGACAGCCCAACTTCTCTAAATTTAGAAAAAATAATTGACGATCGAGTTCAAACTAACTTTGACATCATTAGTAAAAACTTTTCTCATATTGTCACGAATGCTTTACTGTTTATAGATGTGCTGGCTTTTCGCCAATATTTAATTCATGGAGCAATTCCAGAGAAGTATTTAAAAAAGATAGAAGAAGCGGTTGTTAGCATTGTTTCTCTTTCTTTGAAAACCAAGTCGAATAAATCCAAGTACGACGATTTGTTGATTAAGTTATTTGAAGCTTCTGTTCGCTATAGTAAATTCTCAAAAGTAAGTGTACAAAATCTCGAAGAACTTAATCTGAAATATTTTGAGTCAGAATTAGAAAAGTATTATCTAATTGATATGGCCGGAATGGCATTGTGGAGCGATGGTAAAATTGAAAATGAAGAGGCTTACTTTTTACACAAATTAGCAGAACTAATTACAGTACCTGACGCGTTTGTAACAGAAAGTATTAAAAGTACTGATGAATTTATCTTAAAACATAAAAATGAAATTCCATATTTCAATTATTCTAATCCTGTAAAACACTTCTACGATCAAACGACTCAAATTGTAATCACATTAATTACAAGAAATAAAAACCGATTGATCAAAGAAATTGTTCAAAGCAGAGATTTAATGATACTTTTAGGAATATCAACGAGGAGAGATTTAGATGAAAGAGAAAAGAAAAAAGTAAAAAAACAACTATTAGAAATTTGTAAAACGATTCCTTCACTCACTATATTTCTTCTTCCTGGTGGTAGCTTGCTACTACCGATCCTGATTAAATTTATCCCAAAACTATTACCATCTGCCTTCAATGAAAATTTAGACGTAGATTAAAAAAAAAATCGCCATATGGCGATTTTTTTTTTTTAGAACTGCAATTGAAAAACTTGATCCAACTCACTATTAGAACTAATATTGACATTCAGATCCGTTACAAAACCAGAATTTAAACCATATACCCAACCGTGAATACTTAGGTCCTGACCACTTTTCCATGCAGCTTGCACGATTGAAGTTTTAGATAGGTCAAAAACTTGTTCTTTTATATTAATTTCAACAAAAGCATTAAAACGTTCTGTTTCATCTTCTATAGAATCTAAATATTTATTATGCAATCGGTATACATCTTTAATATGACGAATCCAATTATCTATAATCCCAATCGACTGATTCCCCATTGCTGCTTTTATACCACCGCAACCATAATGTCCGCAAACAATCACGTGCTTAACTTTTAATACATTAACCGCATAATCAAGTACACTTAACATGTTCATGTCAGAGTGCACTACCATGTTAGCAATGTTTCTGTGTACAAAAACTTCACCAGGCTTAGCTCCAATTATTTCATTTGCCGGCACACGGCTGTCTGAACAACCAATCCACAATAATGGAGGGGTTTGCCCTTTAGCTAAATCTTCAAAATATTTTGGGTCTACGGCTAATGCCTTCTCCACCCACTCTTTATTATTCTCTAATATTTTTTTATAAAAATCACTCATTTTCTTATGTTTTATATGATCAAGTCTATGTATTCCTAAAAAGCATTGTAAAGAAAATTCTTTTTTGCGTCTGAATTACATAGAAATGTTGTTTTTTTTAATTAATCGTCAAAATTTTCTTTTACAACTTCTTTTTTAACCATTTCTCTTTTGGCGACATCATAATAATGTTCAAAAGAAACATGATTTGCAATCTCAGGTGAATTATCTAAATAATATGCTTTTTTAAACCCTTTAAGTTTTACTTTGATATTTTCATTAACTGCTCGGGTTTCTTTAAATTCCCTTATTAGATCCAAGATATCATGGGCAATATAAACCGTATCATGCGCATTTATTACCACTTTAGAATTCTCGGGAATGTCATTAAGGGTGCTTTTTATCGCTGCTTTATTCAAAAAAGAAACTTCTTGGGCTAAATCGATATGAATGATATCACCATCGACATATTCTTCCTTTTTAAAACTGTAGGCTCTTTTAAGGTTTCCTTTAAGAACAAAAATGATACTAATTATGATTCCCAATGCGACACCTTTTAACAAATCCAGGAACACAACGGCCAATAAAGTGGCGATAAAAGGGACAAACTGGTATTTTCCCTTTTCCCAAAAATGTTTAAACGTTGCCGGTTTAGCCAATTTATATCCTACAACAAGTAAAATCGCAGCCAGGGTGGCCAATGGAATTTTATTCAGAATAAACGGAACTACCAAAACACTGATCAATAATAAAAAACCGTGAATCATTGACGACATCTTAGATTTAGCACCTGAACTAGCATTTGCTGAGGACCGCACAATCACAGAGGTCAATGGTAAGCCTCCCAGTAATGAACTTATAACATTTCCAATTCCCTGCGCTTTCAACTCAATATTAGTGTTTGTATAACGCTTTTGAACATCCATCCTATCTGCAGCTTCTATACTTAAAAGTGTTTCAATAGAGGCAACAATAGCGATGGTCATACCTACAACCCATACCTGAGGATTCAGGATACCGGCAAAATTAGGGGTGATAATTATTGATTGAAACTCTTCAAAAGATGTTGGCACTGGTAAAGAAACCAAATGTTCTTTTGCAATAGCTATCGAACTTCCAGAAGCGATAAAAACTTCATTCAAAACAACACCCAATACAACAGCTACAAGGGCTCCAGGAACTAATTTTAATTTTTTAAGAAAAGGAAGCTTATCCCACGAAATCAATATTGCCAATGATATACTTGTAATTACTATTGATCCCAGTTGGATATGATCAAAAATTCCTAATAATGAAGAAAAAGTATTTGTCCCATCAGCCTGCAAAAAGGAGAGATCACCTTCAAAATTACTATCATAACCAAATGCATGAGGCAATTGTTTCATAACGATGATAATTCCAATACCCGCAAGCATTCCTTCAATAACATTTGTTGGGAAATAATTTGAAATACTACCCGCTTTAACAAACCCTAATATCACTTGCAATAAACCGGCAATAAAAACGGCAGTTAAAAAGATGTCAAAAGCACCCAAATCACTAATTGCGGTTAAAACGATCGCCGTTAAACCCGCCGCAGGACCAGCAACACTTATATGTGAAGTACTCAAATACCCCACTACAATTCCGCCAATAACACCCGAAATAATTCCTGAAAATAAAGGTGCACCAGAAGCCATTGCAATTCCTAAACACAATGGTAGCGCCACCAAAAAAACCACTAAACCAGAAGCAAAATCTGATTTAAGGTTAGCAAAAAGATTGATTTTCTTTGTCATAATACAATAATAATTTATACGTAAAGAGTTGCTACATTTATAAATGTAAGCAATTATTTAATTTAAAAAAAATATAGGTGTATTATGCCACGTCAGGTGGAGGAGAAAATATAGTGGCCGAAATCTTATCGTGTTTAGAGAGATTTTCAGAAAGAATAAGACTTGATTTATTGTGTTTTCCCAATAAGAATCCAAGTTCTAAATCACTGTAGTAAGCAAAAACTTTAATTTCTTTTTGAGCATGTTCTTCTTCAGAAACACTGAAAAATATAGAGGTGTCGCATGACTTCTCTATCATCGTCACTATTGCAGGCGTTGATAAAAAAGCTATAAATAAGAATAAAAAAAGGCGAGCTATAAATTTCATTACTACAAAAGTAAGATTAAACTTTTCAATTTGGAACTAAGAAAAAAAAATTTGTAAAATTTTAACATTCTAAAAAAACCAAAATAATGTTGAACTACTATTTTGGTTTTTATTTTTTAAATACTGAAATACGACTCTATTACTCCTCTAACCAAGCCTGCATCATCCATATTGTTTTCTCTTGTTCAGCAATAAAATCACTCATCATGGCACTAGAACCTTCGTCATTAACAGCTGCCGATTTATTTAAAATTATTCTTTCTATAATCAACAGATGAGACAATGAACTCACAATCAAATGAATTGCTTTTTCATCATTCGAAATATTTTTACCAACTACAATTGTATTGTGTTTAATATAATCATCAAAAGTATGAAGTGGAGTACCTCCCAACGTTAAAATACGTTCTGCTATCATATCAATCTTTAGTTGTGAATCATTGTACAGTTCTTCAAATTTTACATGTAAATCAAAAAAACGTTTTCCTCGAATGTTCCAATGAATTCCTCTTAAGTTCTGATAATAAACTTGGTAATTTGAAAGTAACGAATTTAGTTCACTTACTATTACTTCTGTTTCTTTTACGGGTAGACCTAAAATATTTGTTTTCATGTTTTTATTTTTAACAAAGTAACCAAGAAAAGTACGAAATACGTTATAAATTAAATTGATTGTTTTTATATTTGCATTGTAAAATCCTATCAAAAATGACAATTACTCAATTGAAATATGTTTTAGCTGTTGCTGAACATAAAAATTTCACCTTAGCAGCCGAAAAATGTTTTGTTACTCAACCTACATTAAGTATGCAAATTCAAAAAATTGAAGAGGAATTAAGCATCTTAATATTTGACCGATCTAAAAAACCGATTCAACTAACTGATATTGGGCAAAAGATTGTCAATCAAGCCAAAAATATTGTCAACGAAGCGGACCGAATCCAAGACATTGTCGAACAACAAAAAGGATTTGTGGGAGGCGAATTTAGATTAGGAATCATTCCTACAATTATGCCTACTCTACTTCCTATGTTTTTAAATAATTTTATAAAAAAATATCCAAAAGTTAAACTTATAATAGAAGAGTTAAATACAGAAGAGATTATCACAAAGCTTAACAATGGACATCTGGATGCTGCAATTGCAGCTACTCCTCTATTGGAAGAAAAGATTAAGGAAATAGTTTTATATTTTGAACCTTTCGTGGCCTACATTCCTGAAAGTCATCAGCAATTTAACAAAGCAGAAATTACAGTATCTGATTTAAATCTCGATGAAATCCTTTTACTTCAAGACGGTCACTGTTTCAGAGATGGTATATTGAATCTATGCAAAAATAATCCGAAAAATGAATTTAGCCATTTTCAAATAGAAAGTGGAAGTTTTGAAACTTTAATAAAACTAGCCGATGAAGGATTAGGTACTACTCTACTACCTTATCTGCATACTTTAGATTTGAAAGAAGCAGACAAATTAAAACTACGTCATTTTGTAGAACCTAAACCGGCTCGAGAAGTAAGCTTAATTTTTCCTAAAAGCGAATTAAAAATGCATATAATAGATGCGTTACGAACCACTATTGCCGGAGTAATAAAAGGAGCTATTGTTTTTCAAAATGTGCAGATCGTGAGTCCGCTCAAAAACAAATAAAAAAGAAGGAACATTGTCCAATGTTCCTTCTTTTTTTTACTCTTTATTCAATAATAGAAAGACACTCTTTTAATTCAGGTTTTTCATACGTAAAGAATAAAAGCCATTTCCTTAAGTGGTCAATTTCGTAGGGTAATAAATTTCTAATTGCCTTTTTAAGCTCTTTTATAAATAGCTCGGGGTCAAAGCTCACTCGTGCAAGTACCTCTTTTGTGTAATCATAAATCATTCTAGACATAACAATAAGATTTTAAAATTATCCTAATAAAACGTTTTGTAAATATATTGGTTAATAGTAATAATGTTGAGTAAAAAATAGATAAAATACAATAAAAATCGTTTAAAAGTACTTTACAAAGCATTATCAATCAAAAATCTTACATAAATAACCTCTAAGACAACCGTCATTGTAATACCTTATTTACGTTCTATAATAAAAAAAAAGAACCTTAATAGGTTCTTTTTTTTTATCATAGGTTTACTCTTAATACACATTGCTGTAATTCTGGTTTTTCGATTATAAAATTAAATAACCATTCTCGTAATTGTTCCATCTCATAGGGCAACAATGCTTTGATAGCTTTTTCTAACTCTTTGCAAAAAAGTATCGGATCGAAACTCACTCTTTCTAATATTGATTTTGTGTAATCAAACATAATTTTAGACATAATAAATTAAGAATTTATGGTTAAATTAAGGTTTTTATCTTATTGTAAAAATACATTTTTTAAATTGATAGTTTGTAAATTTAACGTGTAATTATGAATATTATTTCAACATCCTCTAACTATAATCAAAATAAAATTTCAATTCAGTATAAAGTTAAACTATCTTACTTGCACGGAACATCTCTCTTTTACCTGGAGGACCTGCTAGTTTCTCTACCGTAAAACCTACTTCAATCATAGATCTTTTCACTACACCTCTTGCCGCATAAGTGACTAATACCCCATTGTCTTTAAGGGCATCAAACATTTTTTTGAATATGGCAGTACTCCATAATTCTGGTTGCACTCGATAACCAAAAGCATCAAAATAAATCAAATCAAATCGATTCAAATCATCAATTTCTTCAAATAGCTGTTTCCTCTTGGTGAGTGAAAAGTTTTCCCCAAAAATCTCTTTCTCTTGCCAATTGCATTGGTGCATTTGTTCAAAAACACTTTTATCATCATCTGCATTCAATTCTTCGACATAATTCATAGAAACTAATTCCTCTGCTGATATGGGATAAGCTTCTACTCCTACATAATCAATTGATTGATTCATTTTTTTTCCTTGCAAAAAAGTAATAAATGCATTCAGTCCGGTGCCAAAACCTATTTCTAAAATCGAAATTTGTTTATTTTGAAATAATGATAGTCCATTTTTTATAAAAACATGTTGCGCTTCCTGTATTGCACCATGTTTGGAATGATAGCATTCATCCCATTCCTTAATTTGTATGGTAGTAGAACCATCAAGCGTCTGTATAATTTCTCTTTTCAAAATACTATTTATGAAGGCATTATTAATTTTGTGTTTTTTGTACTTGGTCAAATTTAATAAAATCTGTTATAGTTCGCCTAAAAAACCCGATTTATTGTAAATTCTACAGAAAATTTAAGCTTTTTCGTTGATTTTGATAAATGTAAATAAATCACAATTAAAAGCTATAATTAATGACATTTTCATAAGAATTTCATTGATTTTTATTTAATTTTGCTTGAATTAAAGTTTAATTTGCATAAAAACTATATTCTAAGCAATTACATACATTGTATCCAATATTAAAATAACAATAAAATAATATTATGAGCACAACTCACACTGACAAAATTGACATCATAAAAGCAGCTACTACAAAAATTAATGAAGTAGATTTTGATAACCTAAGCTTTGGATCGGTATTCACCGATCATTTACTTGAATGTGACTATATAAATGGCGAATGGCAAAAACCAGTCATTAAGCCTTATGCTCCATTTTTACTAGACCCTTCTACTAGAGTTTTTCATTATGGTCAAGCTATTTTTGAAGGAATGAAAGCGTATAAAGATGAAAGTGATGACGTTTGGCTTTTTAGACCTGATGAAAACTACAAACGATTTAATAATTCGGCGGTAAGAATGGCTATGCCAGAAGTACCTGAGGATGTTTTTATGGATGGTTTAAACGAATTACTAAAGTTAGATCAAGCTTGGATAAAAAAAGGAAAAGGAAACTCATTGTATATTAGACCATTTATGATAGCGACTGGAGAGGGAGTTATTGCAAACCCATCTAATGATTATAAGTTTATGGTTATTTTATCTCCTGCAAAATCGTACTATTCTGGAGAAGTAAAAGTATTAATCGCAGAGCATTTCAGTAGAGCCGCAAATGGTGGAATTGGAGCTGCAAAAGCCGCAGGTAACTATGCTGCTCAATTTTACCCAACTAGCTTAGCAAATGCAGCTGGTTTTCAGCAGGTAATTTGGACTGATGATGCAACACACACAAAACTGGAAGAAGCAGGTACAATGAATGTGTTTTTCAGAATAAATGATACTTTATTTACTGCTCCTACAAGTGAGAGAATCCTTGATGGTATTACTAGAAAGAGTCTTATTGACATGGCTAAAAAAGATGGTATTACTGTTGAAGTTCGTCCTGTTCTAGTTTCAGAACTTGTTGAAGCATCTAAAAATGGTACTTTAAAAGAAATATTTGGTGCAGGTACTGCAGCGGTGGTTAATCCGATTATAGGATTCTCTTACCAAGATGTTTATTATGAATTGCCAAAAATCGAAAATTCATATGCAGTACAACTAAAAGATAAATTAACAAACATACAACACAAACTAGCCGAAGATACATTTGGTTGGACTGTAAAAGTATAGATTTTTTAGTCCCCGCTTTTAGCGGTTACTACCTTAAACAAAAAAGCGATTTCCAAATTTGGAAATCGCTTTTTTATATTCTTATTTTAAGTGTATTGAAACAGTCTTTCTATAATACGTAAAATCCACTTACAGCAAAAGGGTAAATTCACGCTTCTTACTCGCCCAATATTTTAGAAAAATCGGGTTTGAAGTAATTAGGACCTTTCATTACCTTACCGTCCTCACGGTATATAGGATTTCCTAACTCATCTAACTTACTCATATTACTACGTTGAATTTCATCAAAAACAGCTTCTATTTTATGTTGCAGTCCATGTTCAATTATAGTTCCACAAAGGATATACATCATATCGCCTAGGGCATCAGCTATTTCTACTAAATCATTATTTTGAACAGCCTCAAGATATTCTTCGTTTTCTTCTTTCATCAAATGATACCTTAGCGTGTTCTTACTCCCTCCTAAACTAGCGATTGGAGTTTCACTATGCCCAATTTTAAATGCGGTATGAAATTCTTTGACTGAGTCGATTTGCTTTTGCATAATTTTATTTGATTAAATGAAACCGCAAATTAGCAACTAATCCTAAACAATTGATTAAATTTGCCGAAAATAATCTACACTATGTTTAGCCAAGGACAATTGATATTTGCAGTCTGCTTTTTTGTTGCTTTTGTTATTGCAATGATTTTTGCTTATCGAAAAGATATAAAAATTCACAAAGAATTTTACAAAGGAAATTACAAAATATTAATAGGCTTCCTCGTTTTTATCGGGATTCTATTTGTGATAAAAGTTTATTTCAAACGTTAATCACTTTCTCAAACAAAAAATGCCCGCTTCTCAGCGGGCATTTTTATATTCTTTCAATTCTAATTTACTAGTTCACAAGCGGTAAAAAGCTAAAGTCTTTAGAATAATTCAACATTTGTTCTGCAAACGTTTTTGGTTGTTTTACATCAATAGAAATAATATTTCCTTTTGAATCTAAATTAGGAACCAAAACTGGGTTAACAAAACCGCTGTAAGGAGCCGAAGGGAATTTTTTATTACGTTCTAATACTTCTGCATGAATCTTTTGATCCACTTTTACACCGTAATTTTCCACTAAAGCCTTACCAGCATTGTAATCCCCTTCCGATTTTATACGTTGTACTTCACGTAACAATTGTCCGAACAAATCATGTAACTTCTCATAATTAGTGATATTGAAATACGTTTTTCCATCGCGACTGATCTTTTCAATCACATTGTCTTTCTTGCCTTTTTCGAATGCCCAAGCGCTAACCCATTGACGATTCCTCATGTGAGACTCTTCGATATCAGCCCCAAGATCTAAGCGTACTAATTGAGTCATTAAACCATTTCTAATGTAACTGTCATAAGATTCCATTCCGGTTTTTTTCCAATCGTCAACTAAACCTAATTCTTGAATTTTAGGATTATACAAATAAAATAAACCCACTAAGTCAGCTCTTCCCTCTTCCAGAGTTGAGGCATAACTTTTCAATGTTTCTCTAGGAGTTCCTACACCAGGATTAATTTGGCCTGAAGCATGTCCTACCACTTCATGTAAAGCAGTATGCAACTTATCCCCTATTTCCCCATATTTTTTGGCTAACTCAATCTCTTCTTCATCATTAGCAAATTCTTCTAACTTTCCTTTCCCGGCAGCTTTAGAATAAGCATCAATAATATTACCTAAAGAAACTGATTTAGAGCCATGCTCCGCACGAATCCAGTCGGCATTTGGAAGATTCACCCCAATTGGTGTGCTTGGTGATGCATCTCCAGATTCTCCAGCAACAATTACTGTTTTATAAGAAACACCTACTACATTTTTCTTCTTATGTTGTTCCATTAATGGAGAGTTATCTTCAAACCATTGTGCGTTTTTAGAGACCTTTTCCATTTTTTTGGACATATCAAAATCCTTAATTTGCACTATCCCCTCATATGAACCTCTATAACCTAATGGATCGTTATATACTTCAATGAATCCATTGATATAGTCAATGTTCCCTTCTGTAGCAGACAACCATGCAATATTGTAGTCGTCCCAAGTTTTTAAACTTCCTGTTTGGTAGTACTTGATCAATAACCCTAAAGCATCACCTTGGTTTTTATTTTCAGCAACACTTTTTGCTTTTTCCAACCAAAAAATAATCTTTTTGATTGCATTACCATACATACCGTCAGACTTCCAAACTTTTTCTTCTAATTGCCCTTTTGAGTTACGAACTAATTTAGAGTTTAGCCCATAAGAATACGGTTTAGTAGGATCTGGATTCACTTTTTTAGCATAAAAATCTTCCGCTTCTTTTAACGAAATTCCTTTTTCATAAAAATTAATTGCTGAACCTTCCAATAGTCCTTTCGATTCATCGAGATTAACTCTTTTAGAATCTACATCATTAAAAATAACTGCAACGACAGCAGGCTCTAATTCAGTTTTAGTGGCTTTCATCACAACCTCAAAATAATCTTTTGAAAAATCAGGTTTGATTTTATCACTTGAATAATGGTGATGAATTCCATTTGAAAACCAAACTCTTTTAAGATAAATCTCAAAATTTCCCCAGTCTTCAGTCGTTTTATCACCCTTGTAATTTTGATAAATATGCTCTAATGCAGTTCTAATCTTTAGATTGCTCTTATAATGTTGATCCCACATAATATCGCGCCCCGAAGTTCCAGCCTGTGTAAGGTAATAAACTAGTTTCTGCTCTTTTAAAGTAAGATCCTCCCATCCAGGAATTTGATATCGTAATACTTTAATGTCGGCAAACTGTTCCACAAGATAATCAAAAGTCTCATTCTGTGCTGTTTTTACTGCCGCTGTCTCCACCTTTCGTGAAGTACAAGCAACAGAAACTGCTAGAGTTATAAAAACAACTGCGGTTTTAAATAATTTCATTATTATTGATTTTTAGAAGTTTAATAAATTATAATTCCTCAAATATACATATTCTTTAAATAAAATATAAAAATCAGTACTTATAATGCTTCTAATACCAAACAGGAAAATAGGACATTTTAAGAACTATTTCCATAAATTCTTATTCTAGTAGTACTATTGCACTAAGAATCATTTAGATATAATAATGCCTTTACAATTATAAAATAACTGCAGAGAAAAAGTCCTTCTACACTAATAGAACAGCTTTTTTATCTTTTTTTTATGATTCGTCTTACATATAAATAAAAATTCTAACTTTACAACTGAAAACAATTAATCTATTATGCGGATTTTAAAATATATTTTTCTTTTACTATTACTTAGTATAGTAGCTTTGTCCATTTTTATTGCCACTCAAAAAGGCAATTTTACTATCGAAAGAAGCAAAGTTATCAATTCACCAAAATCAGCTGTGTTTAACTACGTGAATGATTACAGAAATTGGGCTGACTTTGGTTCTTGGACAACAGAAGATCCTGAAATAAAAATACAATATCCCGCAACAACTGTTGGTAAAGGAGCATCCTATTCTTGGGAAGGGAAAGATGGAAACGGTGAAATGCGTACTCTATTTGTTAAAGAAAATGACAGCATCTCTCAAAAAATGAATTTGAACGAAACAACTTCATCCGTTTTTTGGAGCTTTAAAGATACAGTTGGTGGCACAAAGGTTACATGGAAAACTACTGGAGAGATGAGTTTTCTTTTTAAAGTCTACACTGCTTTAAATGGTGGAGTTGACAAGGTTATTGGAACAATGTATGAAAAAAGTTTAGCAAATTTAGATAAGGCTCTTGATTATGAAATAAATACCTTTTCGGTAAAAGTAAACGGACTAGTAAAAAAACCTCAAATCTTTTACTTAGGTCAAACTTTTACAAGCGAGCTATCTAAAATCAATAAGAACACTAAGATAGTCATTCCTACTATTGTTGCTTTCTGTGAGCAAAATGATATTCCTATCAACGGAAAGCCATTTGTAATCTATCATACCTACGATACTGCAAAAGGATTAGCAAAAATTTCAATCTGTGTACCTATAAATAAGGAAATATTCATTAGCGCAGGAAGTGATATCGTTTCTGGAAAACTGGAAGCTTCTGAAGGTGTAAAAACAAGTTTAACAGGAGACTATTCACATATCAAAGACGGATATGAAAAGGCACTGACATTTCTTAATAAAAACCAACTGACTCAAGATCCGCTAATTTCACATATAGAGATCTATGCGACTGGTAAAAACGAAGTAAAAGACCCTTCTAAATGGGTTACTGAAGTTTACATTCCAATAGTACCGAAAATTATACCGGTAAAAACATACCCTAAGACTCCGGTCAAAACAACCGCTGTCTCACCAGAAGTTATACCAGCAAGTCCAATTGCTCCCGCAAAAATCATTAAGCCTGCAGCAAAACCTGCTGAGCAAAAAAAACTACCTGCACAAAAAGCGACGGAGGAAAAACCTTCTGAATTTTAATTTATTTTCAATTTAAGATTAAACCTATTTCATAAATTCCTATCTAACTATATAAAATACAACTTTGGAGGAAGAAGAGGAATTTATACAACAGTTATTGGCCCCAAAAACGCAGAATGAGGCGTTTCAAAAACTCTTGTTAACCTATCAAAAACCATTGTACAACCACATTCGGAACATCATTTTAAATCATGATGACACCGATGATGTGTTGCAAAATACTTTTATTAAAGTCTTTCAAAATTTAAAAAATTTTAAAGGAGAAAGTAAATTGTTTTCTTGGATGTACCGCATTGCCACAAACGAAGCCCTCAGTTTTTTAAGTCAAAAAGCTAAAAAAGGAGGAATCTCATCTGAAACATTGCAAAATAAAACTATCGACAATCTTAAATCCGATAGCTATTTTGATGGAAATGAAATCCAAATCAAATTACAAAAAGCAATTGTTACTCTTCCAGAAAAACAGCAGTTGGTTTTTAAAATGAAATATTTTGAAGAGTTAAAATATGAAGAAATCTCAGAGATATTAGGCACTTCAGTGGGTGCATTGAAAGCTTCCTACCATCATGCCGTAAAAAAAATAGAAGCATTTGTTACCTCAAATTAAACCTTTTGTCTAAAATTAAGTCCTATATACGTTATGAAAGCATTTAAATTAGAAAACGAGCCGAAAATAGAGTCTGGATTTAAAACTCCAGAGCATTACTTTGAAAATTTTTCAGAACAGCTAATGCATAAATTACCAAAAAAAGAAACAAAGATAATTTCTCTTTTTCAAAAAAATAAAAAGATTCTTATGATGGTTGCCGCTGTTTTAGTTATAGCATTACTTGTACCGGTATTTTACACTAGTACTGTAAACGTAAATAACAATGAAATAGACACAGCTACTTTAGAAAATTATCTAAGTTACCAATCCAATATAAATCAATATGATCTTATTAACGATTTGGAGGTTGATGAAATTGATAATATCCATACAAACGTCGCTTTAGAAGATGCGACTATTGAAGACATCTTGGTCAGTAACGCTAATTTAGAGCATCTTATAATAGAATAAATCTTGTGAAAAAGTATAATATAAAATTAGAAAAAATGAACATCAAAAAAATCATCCCGATACTTTTGCTATTGACTTCCTTTAGTTTCTATGCACAAACTGGCGGAATTAAAGATAAAAAAGATCAAATTAAAGCATTAAAAGCGGCTTTTTTAACCACTGAATTAGACCTAACAACGCGTGAAGCCCAAAAATTCTGGCCTATCTACAATACATATGATGATAAACAGTTTGAGATAAGATATCAAAAAATGAGTGCCTTAAAAACCCGAATGAATGATAGTGCCTTAGATGAAATGAGTGAAAAAGAGGCAATTGCCTTTCTTGCAGAAATGGAAAGTGCTGATGAGGAATTATTTTTATTACGTAAAAAATTAAATAAGAGCCTTAAAGAAGTTATCCCTGCAGTAAAAATTATAAAACTTAGAAAATCTGAAGAAGGTTTCAACAGAAAATTATTGCACCAATATAGAAGTTCAAGAAAATAATTTCTATCAATTAAAAAAAACTATACCCCTATTCCATGTCTTCTCGCATAGAGTAGGGTTTTATTTTTGAAAACGAATCCGAATCATTTTATTTTTACCGGCAGCAATTGCGGTATGATTGTTTATAAATCGAATAGTAAACAAACTCGGATCAGAAGCCAGTTGTTTCCATGTATTCCCGCTATCATAGGAGTAATAAATTCCTGATGCACCCACACTAACTAATGATTTTCCATTACTATGCGGAATATATTGCACACAAGAGGCATACCCAAAACCTTGGTTTTCTGCTACGAGTTCCCATGTTTTACCTCCATCGATAGTTCTAGCTTTGTTTTGAAAATTCTGATTCGGAGCTTCATAATCACCTCCGGCTATAAATCCTCTATTGGCATCATAAAAATCGGCAGTAAAAATTCCCGCCATAGCCTTTCCTTGTACGATTGGAGAATCATATACTTTCCAACTATTTCCCTTATTACCTGAATAGAATACTCTGGCTTTTTTACCACCAGAAACAATCCAGGTTTTATTTCCCTTTATAACTATATTTGTATTGCTGGCAGCAAAAGCAGCCTCACCATCAACAATTTGGGGCAATTGATCTGCAGGGATTTTACTCCATGTATTTCCTCCATCTCTTGTAGTGATAATCGAAAGAGCATTATCTATTGGATCCCCCATTGCAATTCCTTCATTTTTATTCCAAAATTTCATACTGTCGTAAAAAACCTTTGGATTATTTTCCTGATATACTAAAGTCGTTTTTAAACCCGTCTTAGAAGCTTTATAAAGCAAAGCTGGATTAGCAACACTCAATAAAAATATGTTTTTTGTTGTTTGAGCAATGCTTCTAAATTCTAATTTTAAAGTATCCTTCGTTATTTTGCTTTCTATTTTTTCGTTGATAACCAAATCATAAAAACCAAATCTTGAATTATTCGCTCCGTACCATATCTTATTCCCATCAACGCTAATTGCTCTGATACTGATATTATCTTGAAAAAGCGTGTCTATACTTACTGTTTTAAAAACGGTCTTATCAGGACTTAAATCTTTATATCCTGCAGTTTTACACGAAGTTAAAAAAGTAACAGCTAGTACAATCAAAAAAACATTTCTCATTTCAATCCTTTTATTTAAAGCTAATTTACGATTTAATGTAGTAATACGAAACGCTTTTAAAATTTATTGGCACAGTAATTGGATATTCTACTATTGTTAAACATAAATACACTTACTATGAAAACTAAACTACTATTATTAAGCCTACTCACATCTGTTTTTATAGTGCAAGCACAAGATAGAAATAGGATCAGTACAATGAACAATGAAATTAGCGATAATTTAGACTTGAGAGCCGTTGCTGATATTTTTGGAGATTCAAGAGATCTTCAAGAATTTGAAAGACAACTAAATGACCCATCACTTCAAATATCAAATTTAGATTTAAACAACGATGACGAAGTAGATTATTTACGGGTTATAGAAACCGTCGATAATAGAACCCATGTTGTTATAATACAATCTGTTCTTGATCGTGATGTTTACCAAGACGTCGCAACAATCGAAATAGAAAAAGATAGATACAATACCGTTCATCTACAAGTTGTAGGTAATGAATACATGTATGGGCCAAACTATATTTACGAACCTGTATATTACAGAACACCGGTTATTTATGCTTCTTTCTGGTCATATAATTATAGACCTTATGTTTCAAACTGGTATTGGAATTCCTACCCCTCATATTACTATGCTTGGAACCCGTTCCCAGTATTCAGATATAGAAATAACATCCAAGTTAGCTTGAATATTAACAATAACTATAATTACGTCAACAACAGACGAAGCAATCAAGCAGTAGTACTTTACAATTCAAGACGCTCAAATGGGTATGAAAGACAGCATCCTAATAATAATTTCTCAAGAAGAAACTCGAACGTTTCAAATCGTCATGAATTAGAACAAAGAAGAGATACTCGAAATGTAGCGTCCAGAAGCGAAGTAGGTTATTCTCAAAACAGAAATCAATCACCAAGAGCGACTGAATCTCGAAGAAATACAAATCAAAGAGACTATTCTCAAAACAGAGGTACTACTTCAAGAGAATCTACTCCGGAAAGATCAACAAATCAGAGAGATTATTCTCAAAACAGAAGTGCGACTTCAAGAGAAAATACCTCACAAAGAACTGGACCAGAAAGAGAAAATACGAAAAACAGATCAAATACTTCAAGAGAAAATGCCCCACAAAGAACTCAAACGCAGAGAGACAATTCTCAGAACAGAAATAATTCTTCTAGAGAATCTGCTACAGAAAGAACTAATGCGCAAAGAAGCGACACTCAAAACAGAGTTAATCAATCTAGAGAAAGTGCACCACAAAGAACTGAAACGCAAAGAGACTATTCTCAAAACAGAGCAAACACTTCTAGAGAAAGTACTCCACAAAGAACTCAAACTCAAAGAGGAGATTCTCAAAAGAGTGCTCCACAGCGAACCGAATCAAGAGGAGAAGGTTCTTCCCGAGGAGACAATAGACGATCTTAAAAACAGTGAAATAAAATGATTTTAAACACGCTCAACTGAGCGTGTTTTTTTTTTGTCTTTTTCTAAATAAACAGGCCTTTTATATTTAAAAAGAGTAAATTTGACACGTTTTTTAAAAGTACTACATGAGCGCATCGCATAAAAACCTACATTCCAAATTATCATTAGGCGGATTATTGATTACATTGGGAATAATATATGGTGACATTGGAACATCCCCACTATATGTAATGAAAGCCATTCTTGGCGAAAATATTATTGATGCCGATATTGTTTTAGGAGGAATTTCAGCAGTATTTTGGACTCTTACCTTACAGACTACCATAAAATATGTGATCATTACTTTAAGCGCAGATAACCACGGTGAAGGTGGAATCTTTGCTTTGTATGCCTTGGTAAAAAAAACAAAAATTAAGTGGTTAATCGTGCCCGCCATTATTGGTGGTAGCGCATTGCTTGCAGACGGTATAATCACCCCTCCTATTTCCGTTTCCTCTGCGGTGGAAGGAATTAAAACCTATTACCCTCAAATAAATACAATACCTATCGTTATAGGCATTTTGTTTGTGCTATTTAGCATCCAACAATTCGGGACAAAATTAGTCGGCAAGTTTTTTGCGCCCATGATGCTTATCTGGTTTAGTATGCTTGCTGTCCTTGGTTTAATACAAATCACAAAGCACCCTGAAGTTTTTAAAGCATTTAACCCCTATTACGCCTATCATTTATTATCGATACATCCCGACGGTTTTTTCGTTTTAGGTCTTGTATTCCTATGTACGACAGGTGCCGAAGCATTGTACTCTGACATGGGACACTGTGGAAGAAAAAATATTCGAATCAGTTGGATTTTTGTAAAAACTACTCTAGTGTTAAATTATTTTGGGCAAGGCGCCTATTTAATCCATCACGAAGGAGAAACTTTGACTAGCTTAGGAGGGCCAAATGGTAATCCGTTTTATCTGATTATGGCGGATTGGTTTCAACCTATAGGTATTGTAATCGCAACACTTGCTGCCGTTATAGCCTCTCAGGCGCTTATTAGCGGTTCATTTACATTAATAAATGAAGCAATGCGCTTAAATTTCTGGCCAAAAGCAAAAATAAAATACCCCACAGAACTTAAAGGGCAATTGTACATTCCATCTATAAACTGGTTGTTGTTTTTTGGGTGCGTTGGTATAGTTTTGCATTTTGAGGAATCTGCCAACATGGAACATGCTTACGGTCTGGCCATAATTCTATGCATGATAATGACTACTATTTTACTTAACTTTTATTTAATTATGAAAAGAGTAAAGTTATATTTTATTGTTCCTTTGATAACCGTTTATCTTTTGATTGAGTTCAGTTTTCTAGCGGCTAATATTACAAAATTTGCTGACGGAGGTTATGTTACATTGATTATTGCTTTAATGCTAATCTCAATAATGACCACTTGGTATCTAGCCAAAAAAATAAGTAAGAACTACACTAAAATAGTTAAGATTGCTGATTATCAAAAAGTCTTAATGGAGCTTAGCGCCGATTTATCAATTCCAAAATATGCGACACACTTAGTTTACATGACTAATGCTAACCGTGTTGATGAAATTGAGGAAAAAGTAATGTACTCTATTTTACAAAAAAGACCGAAAAGAGCCGATATATACTGGTTTGTACATGTTAACATTTTAAGCGAACCTTATAAAACAGAATATAAAGTAACTGAAATCCTTAAAGATGATTTGTACCGCGTAGATTTTAATCTAGGATTTAGAGAGCCTACTAAAATCAACTTAATGTTTAAGGAGGTAATTAAGGATATGGTTAAAAAAGGAGAAGTCGATATTACAAGTAGATATGAATCTTTGAATAAAAATAATATCATTGGTGACTTTAAATTTGTACTATCCGAAAAATTCCTTTCAAACGATAGTGACATGAGATGGGACGAAAAAATTGTAATGAATTCCTATTTCTTAATCAAAAAACTAAGCTTATCAGAAGAAAGTGCCTTTGGACTTGATAGTAGCTCTGTCAAAATAGAGAAATTCCCGATGGTATTACATGCACCCGAAAACATAGGATTAACCCGAATTAAATAGTTCGGTTTACAATAAATTAAGAAAAACACTGTGTTATTGCAGTGTTTTTTTTTGATAATGAAAATATAAAACAACATTCATTATTTAAAATTTAAGTTTCGACCAATTAATAGTACCTTTGCACCTCAATTATTTAAAATGAGATTACACAGAAATTTAGTTTATACCACCATTGATTCCCTAAATGCAATATTTAACGAAGGGGAATATGCAGATAAAGTGGTTGCAAGAGCCTTAAAGAAAGACAAACGTTGGGGAAGCTCTGATAGAAAATTTGTTGCCGAAACCATCTACGAAGTAGTACGATGGAAAAGATTATATGCTGAAATTGCAGAGGTAAAGGCACCTTTCGATAGAGATAATATTTGGAGAATGTTTGCGGTATGGGCGGTTTTAAGAGGCTATCCTATTCCAGACTGGCGCCAATTAGAGGGAACTCCGGAAAGAAAAATAAAAGGACGCTTTGATGAATTATCAAAAGTAAGAGCATTAAAAGAATCTATTCCAGACTGGATGGATGAGATGGGCGTAAAAGAATTAGGAGAAAAGGTATGGGCTACAGAAATAACTGCTCAAAACCAACCCGCAAAAGTAGTTCTTAGAGTAAACACACTTAAAACTACCAAAGAGGTTTTAAGAGCGATCCTTATGGATTTAAACATCGAAACAGATTATTTAAAAAATCAGCCCGATGCTTTAGTTTTAAAAGAAAGAGCTAATGTCTTTATGACTGATGCTTTTAAACAAGGCTTTTTTGAAGTTCAAGATGCCAATTCACAACTAGTTGCTGCTTTTCTTGATGTTAAGCCAGGAATGCGCGTAGTGGATACTTGTGCAGGTGCAGGTGGTAAAACATTGCATATTGCAGCTTTGATGGAAAACAAAGGGCAGTTAATTGCTATGGATTTATACGAAAGTAAATTAAAGCAATTAAAAATAAGAGCTAAAAGAGACGGAGCATTCAACATTGAATATCGCATTATTGATACTACAAAAGTGATCAAGAAATTGCATCAGAAAGCAGATCGCGTTCTTATTGATGCGCCATGTAGTGGTTTAGGAGTTCTTAAAAGAAACCCTGATGCTAAATGGAAATTGCAGCCTGAGTTTATCGATAATATTCGCAAAATACAAGCAGAAGTTTTAGAAAGTTATTCTAAAATTGTAAAACCAGGTGGAAAATTAGTTTATGCTACTTGTTCTATATTACCTTCTGAAAATCAAGAGCAAGTTGCTCGTTTTTTAACAACAGATATCGGAAAAGAATTTAACTTTATTAAAGATCAAAAAATTCTAGCTGCTGAGTCTGGTTTTGATGGATTTTATATGGCGCTTCTAGAAAGAAAAGAAGAAGCAGTAAAACCAAAAGAAGCTAAAGAAGCAAAAAAAGATACTAAAGAAATAAAGGAAGAAGTAAAAGAATAACATTTACTTCCGCCTTAATACGACAAAAAATGCCTTCACTACGAAGGCATTTTTTTATTAACAGAATAATTATCTAAAATAAAAATCCACTAAATAGTAAATTACTATTTAGTGGATTTTATGTTTGAAAAATAAACTAATCTATTTTCTTAATTCTATACTCTGCCTTAATCGTTCATAGAGATTAAAAACTCTTCATTATTTTTAGTTTGTCTAAAACGATCGTTTATAAAACTCATGGCTTCGACAGGATTCATATCTGATAGGTATTTTCTCATGATCCACATTCTTTGTAATGTTTTTTGATCTAATAATAAATCATCACGTCTTGTACTAGAAGATGTCAAGTCAATTGCAGGGAAAATACGTTTATTAGCAATTTTTCTATCTAATTGTAATTCCATATTACCAGTACCTTTGAATTCTTCAAAGATCACTTCATCCATTTTAGATCCAGTTTCCGTCAATGCAGTTGCAATAATACTCAAAGACCCACCATTTTCCACATTACGAGCAGCTCCAAAGAATCGTTTTGGTTTTTGTAGCGCATTAGCATCTACTCCCCCACTCAATACTTTACCTGATGCCGGTTGAACCGTATTATATGCTCTAGCCAATCTCGTAATAGAATCTAGAAGAATCACTACATCATGCCCACATTCTACTAATCGCTTTGCCTTTTCAAGCACGATATTAGCAATTTTAACGTGTTCTTGAGGCTCTCTGTCAAAAGTAGAAGCAATCACTTCACCACGCACACTACGTTGCATATCTGTAACCTCTTCTGGACGTTCGTCAATCAATAAAACAATAAGATAAACTTCAGGATGGTTAGCAGCAATTGCGTTTGCAATTTCTTTCAGCAACATGGTTTTACCCGTTTTTGGCTGAGCGACAATCATACCACGCTGTCCTTTTCCTATAGGAGAAAACAAATCAATAATTCGAGTTGAAATTGTACTTTGTCTCGCCGCTAAATTAAATTTTTCTGAAGGAAAAACAGGTGTTAAATGTTCGAATGAAACTCTATCACGAACAACCTGCGGGTCATGTCCGTTTATTTTTAACACTTTTACTAAAGGGAAGAACTTCTCGCCTTCTTTAGGAGGACGCACCACACCTTTTACAGTATCTCCGGTTTTAAGTCCGAATAGTCTGATTTGAGAAGTTGATAAATAAATATCATCTGGTGAAGCGAGGTAATTATAATCTGAAGAGCGCAAGAAACCATAGCCATCAGGCATCATTTCAAGAACACCTTCACTTTCTATTATTCCATCAAATTCAAAATCAGAATCTCTAAAGTTACTTTTCTTACTTTTAAAATTCGGGTTTTGATTTTGTTTATTTAATTGATTTGGATTTACTTTTTTTGCAGGAGCAGCAACTTCTGGAACTTCAGTAGGTTCAGTAGGTTCAGTAGCGACAACCTCTTCCGTTTCTTTATTTAATTCTTTTGCCTCTTCTTTATCCTTTTTTAAAGCAACTTTCTTTTCGTATGCTGATTTATTAAACTTAATAATCTTACCTACTTTTTTTTCTGGCACTGAAGATTCTTTTACTGACTCAGCTTCATTAACAGCTTCTACTTGAGAAAGTACTTCTGCAGGAACATCTATAGTCGCCTGAAGATCTGTATCGACTGTAGCATCTTCTTTAGTAGTAGGAGTTATTTTTGCTTTTTGAATGGCCACTTTTTTAACAGGAACGATACGCGCTCTTTTAGGCTTATCGTCCTCCGCAATGGATTCTGATTTTAAATCTAAAGTTGGCTCAACTTTAGTCGTTTGATGTTCTAAAATGTGACCTATCAAGGTCTCTTTTTTAACACCGTTAAACTTTATGGTTTTAGCTGCTTTAGCTATAGCTTGAAGCTCAGAAAGCTTCATTTCTTTTAATGCAGAAATATCAAACATGAATGTTCTATTAGTTTAATTAATTTGGATAATACTAAAAAGATAGGTAGTAATTATTTATCTTGAACTGACCGCAGTATGAAGTGCTTACGGTACTGTTATGCAATAATACGAATAAAATTTAATGATACAATAGTATTTTAAAAAAAGAAAATATATTTTTGTACAACAAATTAAAAAAAATGATACAAAGAATTCAAACGATATATTTATTTCTTGCTTTTGTCGTGACAGGAATATTGCCTTTTTTATTTCCACTATGGACAATGAATGATGGAAGGGAATATTTTTTTGTGCAAAATCAGATTTATGTTATACTTTTGGGTTTAACCACGACACTTTCAATAGTGAGTGTTGTTTCCTATAAAAAAAGACAAAATCAATTTGTAATTGGCAGATTGAATATAATTTTAAATTTAATTTTATTGGGATTATTTGTATATCGTTCACTAAACATATCTGGAGAATCAGTTCTTGTTTCTGAGAAAGGTATTGGGATGTTTCTACCTATTGTCGCTATCGTATTATTAGTATTAGCTAATAAGGCCATCAAGAAGGATGAAGATCTTGTAAAATCTGTGGATAGATTGAGATAAACCCATAACATTAGTTTATTAGTGCGAAGAAAACCCGAATTAATTTTCGGGTTTTTTTGTGCTTATTAATGAGAATAACGCAACAAATAAAACTTTTTAAACATATTATTGTCGTTTTTTTTCATATTTTTGATCCATCTCTATATAATATGACAAATAAGATACGAATACACCTTGCAGATGATCATCAAGTACTAATAGACGGTATGCGTACACTATTAAATACGATTTCTAATTTTGAAGTAATCGGCTTTTCTCTAGATGGCAGCATGCTATATGATGATTTAACAAACAATAAAGCTGACATTCTTATTCTTGACATTAGCATGCCAAAAAAAGACGGCATACAGGTAATTAAAGAGTTTTCTAAAAAAGGATATCCTTGTAAAGTGATTATCCTATCTAGTTATGACGACTTAAAGATTATCCAAGAACTCATGAAATTAGGAGTAAGCGGTTATTTAACCAAACAATGTGCTGGAGAAAATATCGTAGAAGCGATACAAGCAGTTATAAATGGAGAAGAATATTTCTGCAATACTGTGAGAGAGAAAATATTTAACTCAGCAACCAAAGACAATTCAAAATTAAATAAGCAAAATCCAGTAGCAGATTCCATCTTGACTGGAAGAGAAGTTGAAATCATCACTTTGATTGCTCTAGAGCATAGCGGGAAAGAGATTAGTGAAAAATTATTTATTAGCACTAACACCGTTGAAACTCACCGTAAAAACATAATGAAGAAGCTAAAAGCAAAAAACACCATAAGCTTGGTCAAATTTGCTATTAAAAACAAATTGATTAAATGATAGATCGGTCTAAAAAAAAAACCTACACAATAATAAATCGTTCCTCATCATTCACTTTTAACAATGAATAGGACATACAAAATACTACCCTTCTATCTATGTTAAAAATCCGATTATTGTTTTTGTTATCACTTTTATGTCTTTCTTGTTCTCCTTTATTTTCTCAAAAAAAAATTCCATCAATAGAAGAAATTACAGCGCTAACAAATGAAGCTACCACGCTGATGCACGCTGGGAAATTTGAAAGATCTTTAATAAAATCAAGAAAAGCTTTAAAATTTGCCATCATTATTAAAGACGATAATAGTATCGCCACTTCTTATAATACTATTGCAGCAAATTTTGATGAACTGAGTGAATATGACAAAGCTTTTTTCTATTACCAAAAAGGACTCGTCTATGCAGACAAAACTAATAACAGTGAATTAAAAAATTGGCTTTACAACAACTTAGGAAACATCTATTGTTTTGATAAAAAAGAATACAAAAAAGGCATCTATTATTATAAAAAGTCACTTGATTATAGCGGAAAAATTGGCGATTCAGTCCAAATAGTTTTTACAAACCTGAATATTACGTGGGCCTATTTTGATATTGGAGATTTTAACTCAGGGGAATCACATCTAAAGTTGATTAATAAATACCATTCAAAATTTGGTGACGAATCAACAATTGTAGCCTTAAACATGCTGAATGGAATGTATTATGGTTACAAAAACGAAACTAAAAAAGCAACTACATTCTTTGAAAAAGCTCTTCTACTAGGCAATGAAGGGAATGAAAAATCAGACTTATCATTTGCACATCAAGAATATTCTAAGTTTTTATTAAAAAATGGTGACTTTGAAAAAGCATATCAGAATCTAGCATCTTACAATACAATCACGGCTTCCCTAAATTATGAAGAGAAGCTAAAAAAAATCAATGTTGCAGGAATAAATCTCGAATTAGATGAGTATAAAAGAGAGATCGATAATATCGAAATAAAATACAAAACGAAGCAAGAGTATCTGATAGAAAAACAGACCAAAAACAAACAAATAAGCATTATAATTATCTCTATACTGCTATTTGCAATTATTCTTTTCTACTTTTTCTTTCAAAACACAAAACTGAAACAAAAAAATAAACTCAACGACATCCAGAGTCAAATTCAGGAAAACATGATCACCGCATCCATCAACGGTCAAGAACTAGAACGAAAAAAAATAGCCAATTTTTTGCATGACAACATAAGTGCTTTGCTTTCATCGGCTGGCTTACATTTAAGCGTATTTACTTCTAAAAACAATATCGAGTCAGAAGAAATAGTAAAAACGAAAGCCATTTTAAAAGAAGCTCATGATAAGGTACGCGATTTATCACATGAACTTTTGCCTTCATTATTAGCGCGTTTCGGATTGTTCTATGCACTTAATGATTTGTGCGAGAAAAACTCAAATTCCAATATTCAGTTTGAATATTCTAGTACTATAGATGAAAAGACACCTTACAATGATGAATTTGAAATGAAAATGTACTTTATAATTACGGAGCTACTCAATAATATCAATAAACACAGTGGTGCAAACAACGCAACACTAAACTTACAAGAAATAAATAACACACTAATAATCCATGTATGGGACAATGGAAAAGGCTTTGACACCAATGAATACAATACCATTCAAGGTTTTGGACTAAATCAAATTCATGCCAGAATAAACAATATGAAAGGCGAAGTAGTTGTAGAGTCCACGCTAAACGCTGAAACGTCGATACATATAAAAGTACCTATTTTACATACTTTATAGTTATACCCTCTTTTCAATTTCAATAATTTCCAAGTCTTTTATTTTATCCCCCTCAATCACAAAACGTAGCATGGTGCGTACTTGATGAAACCCACTTTTCCCACAAGCACCTGGATTCATATGCAGCAAATTGTTTTTCTTGTCAAACATAACCTTCAGAATGTGTGAATGCCCACAAATAAATAATTTAGGAGGATTAGCTACCATCTCCGTTTTAATAGCAGGATTATATTTCCCCGGGTAACCACCAATATGTGTGATCCAAACATCTACCCCTTCACACATAAAACGATTGTGCAGCGGAAATTCCAAACGTGCTTTCGCATCATCAATATTTCCATAAACCGCCCGCAACGGCTTTAGTTTTTTCAACGTATCCGTTACAACTAAATCCCCAATATCTCCGGCATGCCAAACTTCGTCAGCCTGAGCAACATATTTCAATATCGTTTCGTCAATGTGACTGTGTGTATCAGAAAGCAAAAGAATTTTTTTACTCAACATTTTATGTTTTTTACAGGTGTTTGTGGAATTCGAAATTTATTTTTCTGGAGCTAATCCAGCTATCCGCTACTATCTTTTTATTTTTTGAAAGAAAAAAAATAAAAAGGATAACGCTTCTATCTGGGCTAGAAATTCCAGTAAAATTAGACATTCCTATTCCAAATAAAAAATAAGTTTCAACTCAAAAACATTCTGACTTTGCCTCTACTTGAAAAAAATTAAATAAGTATCTTTGCTTCTTTAAATATGTAAACACGATTTCCTTCGGCGCAATATGATTCTGAAGTACAGTAGGGAAATCTGAAAGATCAAATGAGGTATTTTATAAAATTAGCATATAACGGAACTCTTTACCACGGCTGGCAATACCAACCGAACGCCTCGTCAGTTCAAGAAACACTGAACAAGGCAGTTTCTACTATACTCAACTCAGAAATCAGTATTATGGGAGCTGGACGGACAGATACCGGAGTCCATGCAAAGGAAATGTATGCTCATTTTGATTTTGAAACCTCTTTTGATATTCCGAGTTTAATCCATAAACTCAATTCTTTTTTACCAAAAGATATCGCAGTTTATGATATTATTGCAGTTACAGATGAAGCCCATGCTCGTTTTGATGCCTTAAAGAGAACCTATGAATACCATATTAACACTTTTAAGGATCCATTCTTGCAAGAGCAAAGTTGGTACTTTCACCAAAAATTAGATGTTGAGTTGATGAATAAAGCAGCAGAAATATTGTTTAATCACATCGATTTTCAATGTTTTTCGAAGGTAAACACAGACGTAAACACCTTTGATTGTACGATTTTTGAAGCTAACTGGAAACAAAATAAGAACCAACTTGTATTTACGATTTCGGCCAATCGTTTTTTGAGAAATATGGTTCGTTCCATTGTGGGAACACTTGTAAATGTTGGGTTGCATAAGATTACAATTGATGATTTTAATACCATCATACTAAATAAAAATAGAGAAAAAGCTGGGTTTTCAGTACCGGCACATGGTTTGTATCTGACTGAAATAGAATACGATTATTTATAATATAAATGGAGTTGAAAAACCATTTGTAAATTAGGAACACTAAATACGCTAGCCCTGATAGCAATGAAAATCCTTAATATTTTTTCTTTAAAAACATTAAGATTGAAATGAATAGCAGGAATAGCTTCAAATAAAAACTGAAATAAATTCAGCTTAAAAAAAATGAAAGCAAAAGCATTCGACACCCGATTATTCAAAAGAATATTACAATATACCAAACCGTATCAATGGCGTTTTAACGGCGTAATTGTGTTTGCCATTTCCTTATCAGTATTTGCTGCCTTACGCCCGTATTTACTGAAACAAACCGTAGATGGATACATTCAAACCGAGGATGCCAAAGGTCTATTATACTACATTACCTTGATGGGTATTGTGTTATTATGCGAAGTTTTCTCCCAATTTTACTTTGTTTTTTGGGCAAACTGGCTAGGTCAGGATATCGTTAAAGACATTCGAATTAAATTATTCAAACACATATTAAGTTTCAGAATGAAATACTTTGATTTGGTACCAGTAGGTCAACTGGTAACTCGATCTGTATCTGATATTGAATCAATTGCACGAATTTTTAGTCAGGGATTATTTATGATTATCAGTGACTTAATGAAAATGGTAGTCGTTCTGATTTTTATGTTCTACATGAACTGGAAACTAACTTGGATTGTGATTGTTGCGATGCCTGTTTTAGTATTTATCACTAGAATATTTCAACGCAAGATGCAAGTGGCTTTTGAGGATGTGCGAAACCAAATTTCAAACATGAATTCCTTCGTACAGGAACGTGTGACGGGAATGAAGATTGTACAACTGTTCAACAGGGAAGAAATTGAAGCCGACAAATTTAAAGAAATCAATGACAAACACAAAAAAGCGTGGATAAAAACAATCCTTTATAACTCCATTTTCTTTCCAATTGCCGATATTATTTCGTCGTTAACCCTTGGTTTTATTATATTTTACGGTGGAATCAAGATTCTAAACGGTGATAATTTCACCACTTTTGGAGATTTATTTTCGTACACGATGTTTATTGGGATGTTATTTAACCCTTTGCGCCAGATTGCTGATAAATTCAATGAGATGCAACTGGGAATGATTGCTGCCAATCGTGTTTTTGCCATTATCGATACCGAGGATCAAATTCAGGATACAGGAACTGTTGAAGCACCAGTTTTCCTTGGAAACATTTATTTCAAAGACGTTCATTTCAGCTACATCCCTGATGAAGAGGTAATAAAGGGAATTGATTTAAATGTCAAAGCGGGAGAAACAGTTGCTATTGTAGGCTCTACAGGTGCTGGAAAATCGACTATTATCAATTTGTTAAATCGTTTTTATGAAATCAACAGCGGTACCATTTGCATCGATAATGAAAATATTGAAAACTACACTTTAGGTTCACTGCGTAAGCAAATTGCGGTAGTACTGCAAGATGTATTCCTATTTGCTGACACTATTTTCAACAACATAACGTTGAACAATCCTGAAATTACAAGAGAAGATGTTTTGGCTGCGGCCAAAGAAATCGGTGTGCATGACTTTATCATGAGTTTGCCTGACAATTATAACTTTGATGTAAAAGAACGCGGTGTTATGTTGTCTTCTGGACAACGTCAATTGATTGCTTTCTTAAGAGCTTATGTGAGTAACCCAAGTATTCTTATTCTGGATGAAGCGACTTCTTCGATTGATACCTATTCTGAAGAATTGATTCAACGTGCTACCGAAACCATTACAACTGGAAGAACTTCGATTGTGATTGCCCACAGACTGGCAACGATTATCAATGCTGATAAAATTGTGGTCATGGACAAAGGATTGATTGTAGAACAAGGAACGCATCACGAATTAATCAATAAAGAAAACGGTTACTATAAGAACCTATATGATTCTCAATTCTCTGTTGCTAATTAATTTTATTAACCGCGAAGAACACAAAGATGTCGCAAAGGCTCCATTTTTGTCTTCTCTAAATATTGAGAATAAACTATGCTTCACCCCTTCCGTCGAACTTTTATAATTTCAAACAGAAAGAGACTTTATCTCTTTATTGATTAAGCATCTTTTGCGTTTAAATAAGGTTGCTATTTAATGACATGAAGAATGAGATGACTTTAAAACGATATAAGCCATCTATGTTTCTCTGTGTTTTTACAAAGAAAATCTAACCACATATATCGTGGATGAAACCAATCTTTTTAACACATAGGCCGTTATTATTATTCCTATATTGATTAGGAAGGAAAATTTCTAAAACTTATATGACTTCTAGGTTTTTATGTTTTCTAACGTCATTAAAGCTAAATTCATCATTTTTACGCAGCTTCACCCCCTCTTTTACCCCACTACCCTTCCTTCAAACCCACTACTAAACCTCTCTTTTTCAATCTTTAAAACTTTGTTACTCCTAATGTTTCCAAAAACAGAATAAATCCTTAAATTCGCCAAATCAATTAATTTAGAAAAACTTGTAAAATGAAATACGATATCATTGTTTTAGGAAGTGGGCCAGGCGGATATGTTACTGCCATTAGAGCATCGCAATTAGGCTTTAAAGTAGCCGTAATTGAAAAAGAAAGCTTAGGTGGTGTTTGTTTGAACTGGGGTTGTATCCCAACCAAAGCATTACTAAAATCAGCTCAGGTTTTTGATTATCTAAAACATGCTTCTGATTATGGATTGACAGTTTCATCATTTGACAAAGATTTCCCTGCCGTAGTACAACGCAGTAGAACTGTTGCTTCAGACATGAGCAAAGGAGTTCAATTCTTGATGAAAAAAAATAAAATCGACGTAATTAATGGTTTTGGAAAACTAAAACCAGGTAAAAAAGTTGATGTTACTGATAAAGACAATAAAGTTACAGAATATAGCGCAGATCATATTATCATTGCTACCGGAGCTCGCTCTCGTGAGTTGCCAAGCTTGCCACAAGATGGCGTAAAAGTGATAGGTTACCGTCAAGCAATGACTTTAACTACCCAACCAAAATCGATGATTATAGTTGGTTCTGGAGCAATTGGAGTAGAATTTGCACATTTTTACAATTCAATGGGTACTGATGTAACTATTGTTGAATTCATGCCTAATATTGTTCCTGTTGAAGATGAAGACATCTCAAAACAAATGGAACGTTCAATGAAAAAAGCTGGAGTAAAAATCATGACCAACTCTTCTGTTGAGAAAATTGATACTACAGGAGAAGGTGTAAAAGCATTTGTAAAAACTGCCAAAGGAGAAGTAGTCCTTGAAGCAGACATTTTACTTTCAGCTGTTGGAATTAAAACCAACATTGAAAACATCGGACTGGAAGAAGTAGGAATTGCTACTGACAGAGATAAAATTCTTGTAAACGCATACAATGCAACTAACATTCCTGGATACTACGCCATTGGTGATGTTACACCTGGACAAGCATTAGCTCACGTAGCTTCTGCTGAAGGAATCAACTGTGTGGAAAAAATTGCAGGAATGCATGTAGAGCCTATCGATTACGGAAACGTACCGGGTTGTACTTATGCTACTCCTGAAATTGCTTCTGTAGGTTTAACTGAAAAACAAGCTAAAGAAAAAGGATACGAATTGAAAATTGGTAAATTCCCTTTCTCAGCATCAGGAAAAGCAAAAGCTTCTGGAACACCAGACGGATTTGTGAAAGTGATTTTTGATGCTAAATATGGCGAATGGTTAGGATGTCACATGATAGGTGCTGGGGTTACTGATATGATTGCTGAGGCAGTTGTAGCACGTAAACTTGAAACTACAGGACATGAAATCCTAAAATCAATTCACCCTCACCCTACAATGAGTGAAGCAGTGATGGAAGCAGTTGCTGACGCATATGGAGAAGTGATCCATTTGTAGGTTAAAATTTAAAGTTATGGAGTAAAAAAACACTCCTCTTAAATATAGAAATCCGATTGGTGTACGCCAATCGGATTTTTTTATGTCTGGTTCTATTGGGCATATCACCAACACTCCGTTGCAGCTAGGTCTGGCTATGCGTTATAATCTCTTTTACTATGGTGAAGTTACTCTATGCGGGAATGCATTTTTTTAATTATCAGTAAGTAAAATCTAAATTCGTTAAATTGCGCTATACTAGCTATATCATTTATCCATATGCAACTACAAGAAAAAAGCCTTAGTAACACTAACCAATTCTTTAGTCTGTTCGGGTAAATCTGATCCTAAACAAGGATGTGAGCCTCCAAAAACATGATTTGCCTCTGCAATAACATGACTTTTTGCTTTACTAAAATGTTTCTTTAGCAAATTGAATTCTTCCATTTTAACCGCTTGGTCATCTGTTCCTTGAATAATGAGATACGGGATCTGGAGGCTTTGACCTGCATTTATCAAACTGTACTTTTCTTTATTGGTTTCCAAATCCATTAAAACCGAAGGGTCCAAAGGCATCATTTGATTGGTTCTCGCATTTTTAATATATTGGACACCATCAGCTCTCCACTTGTCTATAAATTTTGAGTTCCAAGAACGGTGAAAATCAAACGGACTCGCCCATGTACATACTTTCTGGATTTTAGTATCATATTGTGTGCAATACAATAATGCGGAAACGCCTCCTTTACTATGACCGATAATAAAAATTTTATCCGTGTTAATTACGGGTAAAATCGCTGGTAATTCGGTGACTATAAATTGCTCCACACTCTTGATATCTTCCATTTCCTTTCCTAAAGTATTAGTAGCAAATTTATCAAGATCCGTAAATTCGACTGAATCTTCTAGTCCCATTCCGTTATGCGAAAAATTAAACTTTAAGAAAGCAAAGCCATTTTCTACGAAATAGTCGGCGACCATCTGCCAACAACCCCAGTCTTTAAAGCCTTTAAATCCATGACAAAAAATGATTACCCCTTTTTGTTGCAGAGATTCAGAATAACTAAAATCCACTGCAAATTTTTGCTGTAATGCTCCTTCTAGAATAAATTTTCTATTTAATATCATGATTTTTATTTTTAGACTTCAATAAAGTAGTCTAACAAAGATAAGAAGTTGATGGTGATTTTTTTTTATTAACCAATGGTTTTTAATGACCTAAAAAGACAACGTTGTATTAACGCAATTACCTTTCGTTTCAGCTTTTCGTAAAGCAAAAAAATTAGTAGTTCCATAGCTCATAACCTCACCAATCGCCAAAAAAGTGGTTCCTACCACCGCTAAAAAAACAAACAAAACAATTCAATAGTATAACCATTGTATTTAGTAACTTTGCGATTAATTATGAAAGGAATAACAATCATATTATCGCTGATAATACTTTTTTTGTCAATAAAACCTTGTTCTGACCTCAATAATGCGGAAGACCAACACCAGGACGAAATAAGTGTTAACCACAATCATCAAAACGACAGCGATGATTCATGCCCTGTTACTTGCATTTGCAGCTGTTGTGGGATGTCAATTACTTCTGAACCTATTATATCTTTTAATTTTGAAGTAAGTACAGAAATTTCAACAACAGTATTTTCTTCTTATCAATCAATCTACCGATTTGATTTAGATTCTAATATTTGGCAACCGCCACAATTGACTAGCTAATTAACTGACTATAAAGTCAAAAAATAATTTAGTTAATCAATTTATATCTTCAATGAAGAAATACATCTTGAGCGTAATGCTTATAATTACAGCGTGCTTTTCATTAAAAGCGCAAACGTCGGACGTGCAAATAAATGTAATTACAGCAACCGAAAACGAACCCTTATTAGGAGCAACAGTTTATTTTGAAGAATTAGAAAAAGGAGCAATAACCGATAGTGACGGAATAGCCAATTTTACCGAAATTCCAAATGGCCAACACATAATTACAATTTCTTATTTAGGCTATGAAACCCTAAAAACAAGTATTCTTACACCTAGCGTAACACCTTTACTTTTTAAATTAACAACTGACCACGATCAAGAACTGGACGAGGTTGTGGTACAATCTTCGAGAAGTACAAGAACCGTTAGAAAAATTCCAACAAGAATCGAATTTATTGGTGGAGAAGAATTGGGTGAAAAAGCGGCTATGAATCCAACCAATATTTCGATGGTACTTCGAGAAAGTACAGGAATACAAATGCAGCAAACTTCCTTAAGCAGCGGAAGTACAAATATTAAGATTCAAGGTCTTGATGGGCGATACACACAACTTTTAAGAGACGGATTTCCACTATACGGAGGATTTTCAAGTGGTTTGAGTATTTTGCAAATCCCACCCTTGGACTTGCAACAGTTTGAGATTATTAAAGGAAGCTCTTCTACGCTTTATGGCGGTGGTGCTATTGCAGGTTTGGTAAACATGGTATCAAAAACACCTGGTCACGAAGCTGATTTAGACATTATGCTAACGCAAACACAGGCGTTAGGAAGTACCGCCAATATATTTTATAGTAAAAGGAATGAGAGGTATGGTGTTTCTTTATACGGTTCAGGCCATTATCAAAAAGCATACGATACAGAAGACGATGACTTTAGTAATTTACCTCAAACGAAATCCATTTCATTTAATCCTAAATTCTATTACTACCCATCTGAAAAAACTACTTTTTGGTTTGGATTAAACGGAACTTACGATGATAGAATCGGTGGAGATATGACAGCAATTAAAAGCGGGAAAAATGGGATTCACCAATATACCGAAGAAAACATTTCAAAAAGACTGAGCAGTCAAGCAGTTTATCAAACTCAATTGGATTCAGTAAGTTCTTTTCATATTAAAAACAGCATTTCTTTTTTTGACCGTAATCTTACCGTTCCTGATTTTAATTTTGATGGCAAGCAAACCAACACCTTCACCGAAGTTAGCTATCAAAGAGAATCTCAAAGTACAGAATGGATTTTTGGAGCAAATTTATACTCCTCAAATTTTGATGAAAATGATAATGCTCCACTACAGCGCGATCAAAACGACCTTAGCTATGGAATGTTTATCAACAACATTCATGACCTTTCAGACAATTGGATTTTAGAAACGGGCTTAAGAGGTGATTACAATACTGATTTTGGATTTTTTCCACTTCCAAGGTTATCTTTACTATACAAAAATAACAGTGGATTTTCGAGCAGAATTGGTGGTGGTTTAGGCTATAAAATTCCTGATATTTTTACTGAAGAAGCCGAATATATTAATTTCAAAGATGTACTTGCTATCGATAAATCAATACTAAAACCAGAGCGTTCCTACGGTGCTAATTTTGATGTAAACTATAAAGCAAACTTATTTGGTGAAGTAGGTTTTTCCATTAATCAACTATTTTACGTCACAGCAATTAATAACGCATTGCTATTGAACAGTACAACCGATGGCTTTTTTAGCTATGAAAATGCAAAAGATAAAATTCTAAGCAAAGGAGCTGAAACTAACATCAAGTTCAGCTACAAAGATTTTATATGGTTTCTAAATTATGCGCTAATTGATACCAAATTAAATTATTTAGAAGGAAATCCACAAAAACCTTTAACTGCAAAACACAACGGAGGAAGTGTATTTATGTACGAATCAGAAAAATGGCGCATCGGCTTCGAAACCTTTTATACAGGAAAGCAGTTGTTATCAAACGGAACAGAGACAACAGATTTTGCTACATTGGGTTTATTACTCATGCGAAATTTCAAGTTTACCAGTGTTTTCGTTAATTTTGAAAACTTTACCGACAGAAGGCAAAGTAGATTTTCGCCAATTATATTACCTACACACGAAAATCCTGTATTTCCCAAGCTATACGCACCAACTGATGGGTTCATATTTAGTTTAGGAATTATTATAAAACCTTTTGGAAATGAAGAGCATTAGAACTAAATCGAGTTAGCAAGCTTAGAAGATAGCACGAAAGTATTTGTGTGCTAACAATCTCATCCCATAATTACAACAATCCGATTTGTGAAAGCAAGTCGGATTGTTGTATACTTTGCTTTTTATACATAAACTTTTCCCGTAAATCTTTTCAGGATAAGGTCGGGCTTCCTGATAACGATTTGTACTTTTTTATGTTTATATTAGCTTAATAGGTAACTCTGGGTTTGCAGAGCGCTACGCAAGTGAGATGTAATAGAAAAACAATCCTTAGAAATAAATGAAAATAGTATTATTCCTTAACAAGGATCTTCAAGCAAATATTGCTTATAACCTACTTAAATCAGAACTTTTAAAACATAATGTTCGAATTTATTATTCTGATACTGTTGGGAATTCAAATAACAAACCTTCCGATTTAATAAAACTAGAGTATTATGAAAAAGGATTTCTATTCGGCAAATTATCTAAATTCATAAATAAAAATAAAATTGACCACTCTTTCGAGTTCTTTGATTCTAATTTCAAATCTTTTCCATTTGAGAAGAGCTCTAATGTCAATTCTGTAGAATTCATAAATGAAGTGAAAGGTTTTAATCCTGATTTATTTATTTCAATTCGTTTTGGTAAAATTTTCAAGGATGAAATAATTAAAGTTCCAAAAAACGGTTTAATAAACCTACATTCTGCTATTTTACCTGACTATAGAGGAATTATGGGAACTTTACATGCTATTAAGGAGAAAAAAAGCAAAATTGGGTGTACTCTTCATACTATTCCGAATAGCGGAATTGATACAGGAGAAATAATAGAAATCGCTACGCTTGATATTAATCCTGAAAAATCACTGTTTTGGAATATTATTCAACTCTACCCTTTGGGAACTGAACTTATTCTTAAAAATTTAAAAATAATTGAACATAATAAATTTCTTAAAACTCAAAAACAAAATCTTCAAGAAGGGAGTTATTTTTCAGTACCATCAAAAAGTGATTTTGAACAAATCGAGAGTTTAGGAATAGAAATAATTTCAATAGAAGACTACACCCATGTTTTGACAAATTATATTTTGAAAGACTTATCTGAAATCGATAGAGTACAACTCATAAATTTTATAAAAAGTAGCTGGTAAAAGTTTCCCGAAACGCTGTTACTTATTTATAAAGACATTAGATAAACTTAAAAATAATTTTATTTAAACGAGCTCACCAAATTGTTAGATTCCCTTTAGATGGCAATAATTGAAAACTTAACGTTATAGTAAGTTGTATAAAACATTTGATTTGTTCTTCCAAAAAAATCTTATCTTTAACCAAAGTAAATCATACTAAGCGCACCTGAAACGTAATTATCTATAAAGCCTTAATGTTGCTATTAAAGTAAAATTAGCTATCCACCTAAATCAAAACAATGAAAATAATATATATCTCACTTGGAGTACTACTCATAGCCTTTATTGTCATACAAATTTATGTTACGAGGGAGCAAAAAAATATTGAAACCTATCCTTATGTTGTCGATAAAAAATATGACACATTTGAAATTCGTAGCTACGAGGCCAGTTTGTTTACCTCTGTCAAACTCTCCACAAAGGAATACAAAGAGGCATCCAGTAAAGGTTTCTCCATTTTAGCAGGGTATATTTTTGGCGGTAATGAAAGAAACGAAAAAATATCCATGACCTCACCTGTAGCGATGTCTCTCGAAGATTCTATGACGATGATGTTTTTAGTTCCAAAGAAATTCAAAAAAGAAACACTTCCTCAGCCTAGCCAATCGCAGATACAATTCATAGAAGAACCCGCAAAAACTGTTGCTGCAATACACTTTGGCGGTTGGGCTAATGATAAGAAAATAGAAAAGTATAAAGAAAAACTAAAGGCAGCTTTAGACGCCGAGGGAATAAAATACACTAACCGATTTTACTTTTTAGGATACAATCCTCCTTTTGAAGTTTTTAATCGTAAAAATGAAGTTATTGTCGAACTAAAGACAATCTCAAATTAGTAGTGCAAAAATCTGATTTTTGAAGGCAAGTCCGATTTTTGAAGTAATGATGTTCTGGGCGTATCCCCGCTTCCACTGCGTTTCAGCGCGGTCTGACTGTTTGCTATATCTTTTATTTCATTACATTCCATAAAAGGCTTCCATCCCTAACGCGAGGCCAGAACATACTAGATGACTTGTACTTTTTTATTTATATATTATCTTTTGGATTTAGTCTGCTTACTATGAGACTTATACTCCAGTTGCTTAAAATTTTGTCGGAAAACCAAAATTACAACGAAATCATATGCATATAAATACGTTTTGGAAAATTGTTATCAAGTCAATTGGATTATGGCTTTTGATAAATTGTGTTTGGATAATTCCTCAATTTACGTCAACTTTAAATTTTGTAGACGGTGAAATTGATTGGAATAGTTTGATTTTGGTCTGGTTTATGTCTCTTATAACTTTACTAATTTATGTTTTGGTTGTGAGGCTATTTTTATTTAAAACGGAATGGATTATTAAAATCTTAAAACTAGATCAAAAATTCTTAGACGAAAGAATTGAATTAGAACTTCCTGCGCAAACAGTTTTAGCAATAACCGTAACTATAATTGGAGCAATATGGTTTTTAAAATCATTTCCAAGTCTTGCTACTTCAATATTTGACTTTTTAAAACAAAAGGAACTGATTAGAAATTACCGTGAAACGGGCTATCTGATTTATTATTTCTTTTCAACAGTAATCGGATTTTTGATAATGACAAATGGAAAATCAGTAAGTAATCATATTTGGAAAGACATTTCAAAAAATAAAAAAAGCTAGTAACAAAGTACTAGACGACAGTTCCTGTAAAAGGCTTTAGTGGAATTATCGTCTCGCAACGATATCTATGTTAACCTAAAAGCGATGGGTTTCCACACCCTTGTGAATCGTGTACCTTTTCAACGTTAGCAGTAATTTAAAAAGAGGGTTGAAGCATGTGGAGAAAATTATAATTTGAAATTTTTATTTGTCTCTTCAATTATGTTATTTGCATGCTTTTGGTTTATTTTAGGACCTATAAAACGCGTGCTTTGAATAGAAATAAATACCCAAGAAATAAGAATACTAACATTCTATTTTCTGAAACAAAAATTAGCATAAGCACTTTTGATACTTTTAAAACTTTAATTGAAACATCTAGGGCGGTAAGATACGGAGCAGTGTATTTGATGAAAAATAAAAAAAGTCTGGTTCTTATATCCGAATTCCACCTAGCGAATTATAGAGAATTGAAAAGCTCTATTGAAACAAAAATAAGCAATTTAGGATATGTTCTTTTCTGTTTTTTTCCTGATTGGAAAACATATTAGTAAAAACAACCACCCACAGCTAAGGTGCAGTTGTACTCCAAAAGTTAGTACCCGAGCGATAGTGAATAAACGAAGTAATAATCTTTTATTGAACCCTCCACGGCGGTTAGAGGTCGCCAATAATACTTCCTTGTGTTATAGTAATCAGAATTTAAAGTATACAAGAGGCTCGAATACCTCTTCTTTTTTAGGGAAGACCTTAATAGCATGGTTTCCTTCTTTTCTTGGTATGCCCGTCTTAACCATTGCGTCAGCTTCTACACAGAAACCCAACTTAAACATTAAAAATTGCCATCTTTAGAATAAGATATGACTTTCCAGGATTAAGAATCGTTGAGAAAATGGATTAGTAAATAAATAAACTACTAATAATGAGACAAGTTGTGCCTAGGTTTTTGAAAGCCATTTTACCTCTAAAATGGGCTAATTTAAGAACAAGCGCTAGTACCTATTAAGTATCAATATTATATTTTGTTTAATTATTAATTATAAATGTTAAACAAAACATATAAATGTTTATCTTTGAATATCTTAATTTAATTTAAACTTAAAATATTAGCTATGAAATTAGTAAAAACAATTGGTGCATTTGTATTAGTAGGGTTAATAACTGCTTCTTGTGGTCAAAAAAAAGAAGCTGAATCGACCGAATTGATTGATTCAACAGCAGTAGCAGTGGAGACAACGGCAGTTGTTGAGACTCCAAACATCGTAGGTGTAGCAGCTGCAAATGCAGATTTCTCAACGCTTGTAACAGCAGTAACAGCTGCAGGATTAGTTGAAACTTTAAGCGGAGATGGGCCTTTCACCGTTTTTGCCCCAAATAACGCTGCATTTGCAAAGCTTCCAGCCGGAACTGTAGATAACTTATTGAAACCAGAAAATTTGGAAAAACTGAAAGCAGTATTGACTTATCACGTTGTGGCAGGAAAATTTGACGCTGCAACAGTAATTGATGCAATAAACAAAAATAACGGAAAATATAGTGTTACAACTGTTCAGGGAGGTACAATCGTTTTAAGCTTGAAAGACGGAAAAGTGATGTTGACTGACGCAAATGGTGGAACAGCGACAGTTATACTTGCCGATGTAGCTGCTTCAAATGGAGTTATTCATGCAATCGATACCGTGGTAATGCCTAAATAAAATTTTAACTTCTTCATTTAAAAACCGTTGCAGCAGTGTAACGGTTTATTCTACCACTAAGGTTGTATGTAAGTTGTTCGATCATACAACTCATTTGGCTAAATAAACTGGTATTATCATCTCATATTAAAGCAATCGCTTTAAAACGTGGAGTCCAGAACCCACTAAAAAAAACGGGGCGTCATCCCACAAGCCATACATGTAGGACTAAAATAATTAATAAAATATGTTTTATAAATTTAACTTGACTGATAAGTTGCTATTTATTGCGGCCTTTGCTTCATTAGTGTACTCTGAAATTTTATTTTTTAATGGCCACGAAAATCATGCGATTTTCATCGGACTTTGGGTACCCTCGATACTTTGTTTTGGCATTTACTTACATCTAATAAAAAGAAATAAAAATGACTGATTTTATACCCTATTTCGCAGGAATAATCACCTTATTGTTTGGTGTTGCATTTGCTTATGCTTTAACAAGTACTAGTGAAAAAGACGCAGAACTGGAAAAAAAGATTAAGGATAGTAAACTATAAACCAGTATATTAGAGGGCTTTACTTAACAATGAGTGAAGCACCTCTTTTATACCATCTTACAAAATTTGACATCGCAGTATCCTATCAACTAATTACACAAAATGTAGCTTTACGCTAATATGCGGGACGCTGTAAAACCAAACTATGAAAACGAAATCAATTCGTCCTTTCATTGGTGCTAAAGACTTTGAATTATCACGCCGCTTTTATCGTGAACTACGCTTTGAAGAAACCATTTTAGGCAATACGATGTCACTATTCAAAAGGAGGAATTAGCCTTTTATTTACAAGATGCTTACGTTCAGGATTGGATAGACAATTCTATGATTTTTTGAGGAAGTGGATAATGTCGATGATTTTTGGACCTCTCTTTTAGCGCTAGATATTACTACTTAATATACAGATGTAAAACTTGTTCCCATTCAGGAATACGATTGGGGAAAAGAATGTTTCTTACATGATCCCTCTGGTATCCTATGGCACATTGGAGAATTTTTTACTTATTAAAACTAAACAACGCACTTGAGTTGTACTTTCACTTTATTATTTCAGTAAAATTGGAACAAAAAAGATAATTTTTCCTATCATTCCCTACTTTTACGGTAAATGATCTTTTTGCTTAAGAATACAGTTATTCGATATCCTAAATCATAAAGAAAATGCACAACAAAAACAGGATAGCAGTATCCAATACAGTTACACTTACACCAATTTCAATTAATGACCGAGAAAAATTATTCTCGCTAATGACTAGAATATACCTACCCGAATACAGCCATTTGTGGTTTGATGCCGGTAACTGGTATATGAATAAGATATATTCCTCCGTTAATCTGGAAAGAGATCTTGCCACCCCTAATTCTTCCTATTATTTTGTTGATTATCAGTCTGAAACCATTGGTATATTAAAATTAGTCGAAAATGTTCCTTTGGTTGGATTTAAAGATCAAAAATCAGCTAAACTGGATCGAATTTATCTTGACCCCACTTTCCATAGTAAAGGCATCGGAAAAACCCTTATCCATTGGACAGAAAATAGAGTGGCCTCTAGTGGTTATACGATTCTATGGTTGGAAGCGATAGATACTCAGGAAAAAGCCCTGGCATTTTATGAAAAAATGGATTATAAAATTTGTGGTACATTCAAATTAGAATACGAATTAATACATCCCACTTTGAGAGGAATGTCCCGGATGTATAAAACTATTTAAGCCATAACAAAACAAATTCAGGAGGTAGCCTTCATCTTACATCTGTTAAAATACTGACCTGCAGACTACGACATCTATATTTTTTCCATAACTTTGTAAAGCAGTTAAGTCTGCTCCAAATCAAATACCTACATCAGTTACAAGGTAGCGGTACAAATAAAAACAATCTTAATTCCCCTACAGAATGAGAAAAATACTCTTTATTTTACTATCAATAGGTCTCTTCTTTTATAGCACTAACAGTTTTGCAAAAAAAGTTGATATCAATTCCTTTGGCTATTCTGAATTGAATAGTGCAACTGAAGAAAAACTTTTACAACACGTAAAAAGGATTAGGGACTTAGTCAGTCATAGTTCTAACTACAATCAAGAAATCGCCTTCTTCATAGATATGGAAGTGAATTCTGGAAAAAATAGGTTTTTTGTTTATGATTTAAAAAATGATATGCTACTAGATCAAGGATTGGTGGCACATGGTTTTGGTTCCCGAATAAAAAGCGATGGCATACAAAAATTTAGCAATGAAAGTGGCTCCCTTTGTACTTCTTTAGGTAGCTACAGTATCGGAAACAGTTATAATGGACAATTTGGTAAAGCATACAAGTTACATGGCTTAGACGCGACTAATAATAAATCATTCGCCAGAAATATTGTCTTACATAAAAGTAGCGATGTCCCTTATGAAGAACAGGGAAATCAAATAGGATACAGTTTTGGCTGTCCGATGGTAAATGAACAATATTATCAAAGAATTGAAAAACTAATTGATAATTCAAGAAGTCATATCATTTTAGATATTTACTATTAAACTACGCTATCGCAGCTTTTCTTAGCCTTCTATACACTTTTCTATATACCTAATTTATATACACTCCTATTGAGGACTAGTATTACCCTGATGTGTGAATCATGTAATTTATTTTTGGTTATATGTAATACTTTCCATCCAAGAATACTTAAATTTACATAATAACAAATTCAATGTGAAGAAGGCATTGCATCAAAAAATGCGGTAGCAAATTTTCTGTATTAGAGTGACAAGATATTATTCTAAATTGTAAATAAATAAATGAAGGAAAATAATATCTTCTTACTTTGAATACCTTCTTTCAACCAAAAAATTAATAACAAAAAAAGTACATTTATGACTATTCAATTAAATTCAGACAACAACTTAACATTACACGAAGCATTCAGAGTACAATTAAATACCCTACTAACTGAAGAATTAAGTAGATTTGGTGCACACATCACAAGGATCGAAGCTCATTTTTCAGATGAAAACGGACACAAAGAAGGTCAAAACGATAAACTGTGTAAACTTGAAGCACGTCTAGAAGGAATGAAACCAATCGTTGTCTCAAATCATGCAAACAATCATGAATTAGCCGTAAAAGGTGCAATTAGTAAGTTAAAAACGTCACTTGACAGCACACTTGGTCGTTTGAATAATCATTAATTGATCATTGTGGATCTTACTAGTTTTAAATACTACAAAGAACTACATCTTAATATTGAGGTACTTAAGCAGTTCCTTAATCTATAAAAAAGCGAGCTCATTTATTAAAGTAAATGAGCTCGCTTTTTTTTCTATTATCTCAACCTAAAAAAGTTTTACATATAAAAGTTAATAGTGCATATCTAAAGAGTTATTCGATTTTTTTAAAATCCATAACCATGTTAAATCATTTGACACAAATCCTAAATTACTTCGGATTTAGTTAGCAGCCACTTTATAAGTAGGATCCTCGATGATATTAATGTCAATTACATCGTCTGCAGCATGTAGCAACTGACGGCAGTCAGCACTTAAATGTCTCAGATGAATCTTTTTACCCACTTTTGCATAGCGTTCTGTTAATTTATGAACGGCGTCAATTGCGCTCATATCGGTAATTTTGCTTTCTTTAAAATCAACAATTACTTCATCAGGATCATCAAGCACATCAAATTTTTCGGCAAAAGCAGTAGTGGAACCAAAAAATAATGGTCCGTATATTTCATAATGCTTAACACCTTTCTCATCGATATATTTTCTAGCACGAATGCGTTTTGCACTTTCCCAAGCAAAAACTAAAGCTGAAATGATAACCCCGATTAAAACGGCCAAGGCTAAATTATGCAACATAATAGTAATTATTGCCACTAAGACTCCAACAAATATATCATGTTTTGGCATTTTATTTATTATTCTAAAACTAATCCATTCAAATGTACCTATCGCCACCATAATCATAACCCCAACCAAAGCTGCGATTGGCAATAGTTCAATTACTGGCGCTCCAAACAAAATAATAACAAGAATTGCTAGTGCAGCAACTATACCTGATAAACGAGCTCTGGAACCAGCAGAAAGGTTTACTAAAGTTTGGGCTATCATTGGGCAACCTCCCATTCCGAAGAAAAAACCATTTAAAACATTAGCACTTCCTTGAGCAATACATTCGCGATTTCCTTTCCCTTTTGTCCCAGTTATTTCATCCACTAGGTTTAAGGTCAGTAATCCTTCTGTTAATCCTACTGAGGCCATAATTAAGGCATATGGAAAAATTATTTTTAACGCTTCTAAGCTTAAAGCAATCTCAGGAATATGAAATGGTGGAAATCCACCGCTTATGGAAGCAATGTCAGCAACTGTTTTTGTTTCAATTCCCAATCCTAAAACCAATCCAAAAACCACAATAATCGCTACTAGCGAAGCTGGAACAGCTTTAGTTATTTTAGGAAGAAATATAACAATGGCAATGGTTAACGCCACCAAGCCCAGCATAATATACATAGGACTTCCTGACAACCAAACACTTTCACCATTTACAACCGTTTTAAATTGCTCCAGCTGCGACATAAAAATAATGATCGCTAAACCGTTAACAAAACCAAACATTACGGGTTGTGGTACTAGGCGTATAAACTTGCCTAGCTTAAACAAGCCTATCAAAATCTGTATTACCCCAGCCAAAGCTACCGCTGCAAAAACATACTCTAAGCCATTTGACTTCATTAAAGCAATTAAAACAATCACTGTTGCCCCAGCTCCACCCGATACCATTCCTGGTCTACCTCCAAATATAGCGGTCACTAAACCCATTATAAATGCCGCATACAACCCAACTAAAGGTGGAAATCCTGCTAATATTGCAAATGATAATGACTCTGGAATCATGGTCATTGCAACTGTTAAACCGGCTAAAACTTCGGTTCTGTAATTTACTTTTTGTGTAAAGTCGAATAAGTTAAAATACTGTTTCATTTTATTTTATAAAAGAATTGTGAGATTATGGTCTGGAAAGGAATTAGCAAAAACACACCAACTTCTAAAACCGATAAAAAAATGACAGTTAAGTCAATTAACGAAATCGCATAATCAATGCGTGCCTTTTAACAAAAATTATTTTTGCCGTTTAGTTTGCAAATGTACTTGTTTTTTTTTCGTGTTCAAAAAGGAATGTCGAAATGTAAAACAGAATAAATATTAAAACAGCACTTAGTACAAAAATAGCAATACAAACAAATAGATTACAGACACTTACAACACATCCGACTATTCCATTTTTTTTCATTTCTATTGAGCATAAAAAAAATCGTTACTTATCGTAACGATTTTTTAGTCTATATGAAAGGATTAGTGTTGAGCTACTCGCTACGACTATTCTCTATACTTTTAACATAAGTCTCCTTATCCTGACTATTAACTCGTTTGGACTAAACGGCTTAGTTATAAAATCATCTGCACCTAATTCAAAAGCTTCCAAGACCGTTTTCTCAAGACCTACACCAGACAATACTATTATAGGAATGTTTAGTTTCAATTCGGCTTTTACTTTTCTGACCATTTCAAGTCCATTAATTAATGGCATCATAATGTCAGTAATTATTACATCTGGATTTTCCGTTTTAATTTTTGTAATTGCTTCTTCACCATTGGCACAAGCAATTACAGTAAATCCTTCTTTTTTTAGCTTAAACTCCATTGTTTTAAGCATCATTACATCATCTTCGGCTATTAGAATTTTCATTTGTCTTAATTTAATTATTATTTGGGGGAAATAATTACATAAAAACTGATTTATATACAGCTATCTCTAGAGTACACTTTTTAAAATTAGCATTTGTAGGTTATTAATTTTAATGGCTTCGAAATAAACGATCTCGATAATTCTGGTCTATATCATTCTAGTCGCAAAATTAAACTATATTTTTGAAAAACCATGCAATGACTCCAATTCAGTAAAAACAGATTGGCAAATTTCATTAAGGCGGTTCACTTCTTCTTTTCTCTTTTTTCCATGTGGATTAGTATTAATCTCTTCCTCAATAATTTCAATACTTTGTATTGCTGAACTAATTCCTAACAAATTGATAGAAGATTTCAATTTATGTACTTCATTTTTTAGAACATTTAGCTCGTCTGCCTCGTTTGATTCTAGTATTATGTTTAATGAGATTGGCGAATTTTCCATAAATAGATGCACCATTTGTTCCATAAAATCAGTGTCTCCATCAGTAAATTCATTTAAATAGGTAAAATCAATTAAATTTTCAGTTTCAACTTTATCCAAAACTTTATCAGAAGAAACAGTATTGTTTTTTTTCATTAAGTTTTTATTTAATTTTTCTAATAACTCGTCAAAATGGAAAGGTTTTGATAAATAATCATTCATACCATTTTCTAAACAGCGCTTTTCTTCTTCTAATGTAGCATGTGCCGTCATCGCAATTATTGGTATATTTGATTTAGCTCCCATTTCAGTTCTAATATATTTCGCCAGTTCATTCCCATCCATTTCTGGCATTTGAATATCCATTAAAATAATATCATAATTGTTTTTTTCAATTTTATCAATGGCTATTTTACCGTTATTGGCAATTTCAATTTCTTTGTTCCATTTCTTAAAAACTTTTACGGCTAAAAGTTGGTTTAGTTCATTATCCTCAACCAATAGTACCCTAATATCTTTTAAGAAATCATAAGTCAGCTTTTTGCTTTCTACAATAGAGACATTAGCTATTCCTTTTTTATCTTTTGGGTATTGAATTAGGAATGAAAATTCACTTCCTTTTCCCATTTCACTTTTTACAACAATCGTCCCCCCTTGAAGTTCAATCAGTTTACGGGTTATCGTTAATCCTAACCCTGTGCCTCCAAATTTTCTGGACGTTTCATTAGAAGCTTGATTAAAACTTTCGAAAATCGAATCAATTTTGTCTTTTGGAATACCGATTCCTGTATCAGTGACTGTAAACTTTATAAAAGTATCTGTTTCAGATTCTCTTTCTTGCGAGACAACTAACTCAACATATCCTTTTTCAGTAAATTTCAAGGCATTGCCTAATAAATTAATTAAAATTTGGGACAATCTTGTGGGATCTCCAATCAACGAATTATTAATTTCGGGGTCAATTTCATGAAGTAATTTTACGTTCTTTTCTTCAGCAATTGTAGAAAGTAATTCTACAACACTTTTTATATTTTTTGATAAAGAAAATTGCACTTCTTCAATTATCATTTTATCAGCTTCAATTTTTGAAAAATCAAGGATGTCATTAATAATAACCATCAAGTTTTTTCCTGCCCTTTTTATCGCTTTTACACTTTGTTCCTGATCGCTATCTAAATTTGTTCCTTCCAGGATTCTTGCAAAACCTATAATACCATTCATTGGCGTACGGATTTCATGACTCATGTTAGTAAGAAACTGCTCTTTTATTCGTACCGATTGTTCTGCCAGTTCTTTTGCTTTTATAAGTTCCGTTTCAATATGTTTTTGATCGCTAACATCTTGAATGGTTCCTAAAATCTTTAAAGGCTGATTATATTCATCATTCAAGCACTTTATGTACTGATTAATGTATTTAACTTTCCCGTTTTTAGCTGTTAAACTATGACTGAACTTAACTTCTGAATTATTCTTTTCAACCAAGCTAAGTTTACCTTCAAAGAGTTTAATATCCTCTGAATTAATTAAACGAGATTTTAAAAGAGCTAACGAAGGAGTACTGTCTTTCTCTATTTCAAAAATGCTATAAAATTGTTCTGAGAAAAAAACTTTCTCATCTACTAGATTTAATTCCCAACTTCCAATTTTGGCCAGTTTTTGAGCCTCTGAAAGTCTATTCGAATTAATTTTTAACTCTAATTCTGTTTTCTTTCTTTGTTCAAGGCTTTCGTGAAGTTTAAGTGCGTTTCTTATACTTTGCGAAACACCATCAGGAGTCAATAATGATTTTGGTATGTAATCTGATGCGCCTCCCAAAATAGCCTGACTGGCAATTTTTTCATCTCCTTGTGAGGTGACAAAAATTACCGGTGTCGCTATTCCTAGACCCTTCAATATTTTGAGAAATGAAATCCCATCACTGTCTGGCATCAGGTAATCCAAAAAAATCAAGTCATAACTGAATGATTTAATCTTTTCGATTCCATCTTTGGCAGAAAAAGCACTTTCCACATTGGCTAAGATGCCAGAATGCGAAATAGAACGAATTATAGTAATCAAATCAACCTTGTCATCGTCGATTACTAATATATTTAAGGCTACAGCCATATTATTTTATTTTTTTTCACTTGAATACTCAATAATATTCCAATAATTATATAGGATTGAAAAAAAATCAATCATTTCATCGTTACCAATTGGTTTATGTAGGTAACCTGCGATATTTAAATCTAAAGCATCGATTCTATTTTTTTCATTATCAAAACTCGTAATTACAAATATTAATATTGATTTTAAATCGGAGTGGTTTCTTATCTTATTAATTAAAGCGATACCATTAACCCCTTCCTGATTAATATCAATCAAAATAATTTTTGGTATGGGAGAAATTTTATGATCCCCCTGAAGCTTATTCCATGCCTCCAAATCATTTTCAGCAAAATGTAAAACGGTCTCAAGACCTAGAGTTAAAAGCGCTTTTTTTGCGTTTTCAACATAAACCTTACAATTATCTACTAACAAGATGTTTGAGTTGATCATAATTCACGATTATTGCTATTCTATGTTACATTTCACACAAAGACCAAAAGTCTTTTAGCGTGGCAACTGATTCAATAAATTTTTCAAAAGATAATGGTTTTAAAATATACCCAGCAACATTAAGGTTATAGGCATTGATTTTATCACTATCCTCGTTTGAAGTAGTCATTACAAATACAGAGATATTTTTAAGATTATCATCTACTCTCAATTCTGTAAGGAATTCTATGCCATTCATCTTAGGCATATTAATATCTAATATGATAATTCGCGGTAAGGGAACAATAGAGTTACGTAACATTTCCAGTGCCTCAACACCATTTCCAGCTACAAAGAGGTCATTCTTGATATCATTTTTTGAGAATGCTCTTTTTACATTCATTACGTCTACCTCATCATCTTCGACCAATAAAATATTTACCAATTTCTGCATCATAATTTAATTATTTATTGTTATTGTTTTAGGCCAATTAAACTTAAAAACGGAACCTCCATTTAATCCAGGAGTATATTGTATTGTTCCTCCTACCATTTTCAATATTTTATCACATATTGCTAAACCCGCTCCAGTTGAGTCGACAACATCCTTAGAACTAACAGTATAGAAAATAGAAAATATCTTACTTTTTACCTCTTCTGGAATACCAGGTCCATCGTCGCTGATTGTAATTTCAAAATCCATTTCATTTTCACTTACTTCAATAGACACATTCTTTTTTTCTTTGTCATTAAATTGAATGGCATTATGGAGTAAACTGTAAATTACTTTTTCTAATTTTTTTCCTAAAGTAATGCATTTTTCATCAATTAAATTATAACTAATATGAAATTCTAGGTTTGTTTTATCACCCAGCATTTCAATACAGTCATTTACTAATTTTGGAATACTTACTTCAAATAGCTCCATTTTTGTTCTATTAACATGTGAGAGCTCTAACAAAGCATTCATCATGTTTTCCAGACGCCCCACTCTATTTTTTAATAGACTAAAATTATCTAAAATATCCTGATCTACATTTGCGCCTAAATCATCTTCAATCCAAGTAGCTATGTTTACAATAGCTCTCATTGGTGTTTTTATATCGTGAGAAACAATGTAAACAAAATCTTCATATTCCTTCTTGAGGGCTTTTAATTCCTCTTGACATTTTTCTTGCGATTCAATCATTTTCTATTTTTTAGGAATTGTAAAGATAAAACTTGCGCCTTTATCTTCTTCTGATTCAATACGAATAGTTCCTCCCATTTCTTCAATTATTTTTTGTACAATTGACAACCCAACACCTGTACTTTCTTTTTTATCTCGAGCTTCAATAGTTTGAAAAACTTTAAATACTTTTTCATGGTATTTTTCAGCTATTCCTGGGCCGTTATCTTTTATGGTAAATTGGTAAAAGTTAGGTAATGATTCATATTGACACTCTATTTTTCCTATTGGTTTGTCATTATACTTTACTGCATTACTAATTAGGTTAGCGAATATCTGCTCAAATAGTATTCTTGCAATTTTTATTTCAGGAATAGTATCTGCAATATAAACTTCATATCCTTCAGTAGGAACAACCGTTTCAACAATCTGATGTAGCATTTTTTTCAAGTCCGTCATCTGCCCTTCAATTGACGTTTTACCAATACGGGAATAATCTAAAACTCCATTAATTAAATTCTCCATACGCATAATACGACCTCGTAACAATCCAAAATTAGCACTTACGTCAGCCGGCATCTCAGGCATATCTTCCATAATCCACTCCGAAAGATTATTAATAGCTCTAAGAGGAGCCTTAAGGTCATGTGAAACGACATAAGCAAACTGATCTAATTCTTTATTCTTTTTTTCAAGATCTGTTAATGCATTGTTTAAATTTTTCTGCGCTTGTTTTTGTTCTGTAATATCAGAACTTATCGCAATATATTGATAGGGCTTTCCTTCACTGTTTAAAAAAGGAACAATTGTTGAATGGACCCAATACCACGATCCGTCTTTGGCGACATTCATAATCTCACCCTTCCAAATACGCCCATTACCAATAGTTGTCCATATATTTTTAATGAACCTATTTAATTTGTAATGTGGATTATCCAGATAATGATAGTAACCTAGAAGTTCTTCTTTTGGATATTTAGAAATGGAACAAAATTTATCGTTCACAAAAGTAATAATACCTTGATGATCTGTAATTGTTACTATCGAAGATTCATCTAAAGCTGACCTGACATCATTTATTTCTTTAGCTTTCTCGATTATAATTTGTTCGGCGAGTGTTTTCTCGGTAATATCCTGGACCGTACCTTGAATACTAACAACTTCTCCCTCCTCATTTTTATATGCTTTTCCTATTCCAATCAGATATTTAAAACTACCGTCAGGCAGCAAAAATCTGTGATTGTAATGCAAATTATCTCCAGTTTTTAATGTATGTGCAATAATATCATCCAAAGCCGCTAAGTCATCTGGATGAATTCGATCTCTATATGCACTAAAAAGTTGATCAGAAGGTAATTCTTCTAAACCAAAAATTTGATAATGCCCTTTAGACCATGTTAAATCATTGGTGATTAAATCAAGTTTCCAACTTCCAATCTTAGCTATACTTTGAGATTCGTCTAATAGTTTGTTACTGTTAATTAAATTTAACTCTGCTTCTCTTTCCTTTGTAATATCTTGGATTGTCCCCTGCATTCCTATTATTTCCCCTTTTTTATTCCTATAGGGTTGGCCTATTTCTAAAATTTGTTTTACTCTATTATCTGGAAATAATACTCTGTAACTAATTTTAAAATCATTCCCTGTTTCCATCATAATTTTATCAGACTCTTCAAGTACTGATAAATCATCTGGATGGATTCTTGATTTAGAAATAGCGTTGAGCTGATTTGGAGGTAATTCCTCTAGCTCAAAAATTTGATAATGTCCTTTTGACCAGTACAAATCGTTTGTAACTAAATCATATTTCCAACTTCCAATTTTAGCAATGGTTTGTGATTCGTCTAATAGTTTATTGGCATCTATTAAATTCTGTTCGGCAGTTTTTTCATCAGTAACATCCTGAATCATCCCTTGCATTCCCACTACTTCACCCCTTCTATTTTTATAAGGTTGGCCTATTTCTACAATTTGCTTTATTCTACCATCGGGTAAGACTATTCGATAGTTAATTTTAAAATTATCACCAGTCTTAACGACAATGTCACTTAACTCATCTAAAATTATCAGATCCTCGGGATGAATGCGACTGCGATACGCATCGTTAAGTTCATTTTTAGGTAAATGAGGAAGCTCAAAAATAGCATAATGCCCTTCTGACCAAACCAAATTATTTGTTGCGATATCATATTTCCAACTTCCTATTTTCGCTATCCGTTGGGATTCATCTAATAACATGTTACTGTTAAGTAAGTTATGCTCTGCTTCTTTTTCCTTTGAGACGTCCTTGGCTATTCCTAAGTAGCCCGTTATTTCCCCTAAGCTATTTCTTATGTCTGTAACTGATAATTGTACTGGAAAAGCACTACCATCTTTACTTAAATAAGTCCAATCCTGAGTATCTGCAATTCCAAATTTTAAAGCTTTAGTAAAAAACACTTCAAATCCTGGTTCAATAAATTCACCAAATTCCTCACTTAATTCCTGGGAACGTTGTACAACCTCATTTACCATATGAAAAAGAGTTACTGATTCTTTTCCTACAACTTCCTCTGCTTGATAACCTAGTAAATTTTCAGCTCCCTTATTAAATTGCTTCACCGTCCCGTGAAGGTCGGTTGCTATTATTGACAATTCAGAGGAATTAAGTATCGCCTTTAATTCATTTTTAGTTTGTACTACAATTTCTTGCTGCTTTCTATCAAAAGTAATATCTCTTGCAGTGCAATATAGATTACCTGTTTTAGGGTCAGGTGATGTATTCCAACTTAACAAAACATACGCTCCATTTTTACATAGGTAACGATTTTCAAAACTAATCGTTTTGTGTCCAAGTGCGAGTTTTTCTATTTGTTTATAAGTTTTATCTAAATCATCGGGATGAATATAATCTAGAAATGACCCTCCTTCTAATTCCTCTTTAGCATATCCCAGAACAGTTGTAAAAGCTGGATTAACTTTTTGAAATGTACCATTTACATTAGCAATACAAAGTAAATCTTTTGAGAGTTCAATAAAATTTTTAAATTCTAGTTGAGTGGTTTTAAGATCTACATTCTTTTTTCGCAGATCCAATAATAAAATCACTTGATTCGCCAACAATTTTAAAGCACTTTTCTGTTCTTTAGAAAGTATCCTTGGCTTCGTATCAATAACGCAAAGTGAGCCCAAATTAAATCCATTAGCATCATGCAGTGGAGCACCTGCATAAAACCGAATATCAGGGTATCCTGTTACCAAGGGATTATTAGTGAAAATCTCATTTTCTTCTGCATTATTAACTTCATAGACATCCTCTCCCATAATTGTATATTGGCAAAAGGAGATATCTCGTGGAGTTTCAGTAACCCCTACCCCTATACTTGATTTAAACCATTGTCGATTCTCGTCTAATAAAGTTATTAACGCTATTGGAGTACCACAAATGTAAGAAGCTAACTGTGTAATGGAATCATACTCCTCTTCAGGTAAAGAATCCAAAATCGAATAACTTTCAAGGGCCTTGATTCTTTCTGATTCATTTAATGGCAATATAGGTTTTTTCATTATTTTGATGGGGGTATTCATTTGAGGTTAATCGTTTAAAAAAGCACCTTTTTTGCACTTATTTACAATGCTTTCTTTACAAAAAGCATACTCACGATATCTTACAAAAATAAAATAATAATTTAATTAAACTCTTTTTTAACTGTTAATTATAGTACTATACGATGCGCCTTATAGCACTATCTTACTATCGTAATTACAAAAAAACTAGTGATAACTCTAAAATTTAACAGAAACAATGCTCTGCTTTATTAAAATTAAAAAAAGATAACGCTCACAAAACAAAAACGCAAACCACTGTTAACTAATTAATTAAATTTAAATAATTTTAAAATAAACATACTTTCTGTGCCTAAAATATTTTTTTTTGATTAAATTAGTAGTACACTAAAATATTAGTATGAGAGCACACCTACATTGCTCTCTCTTTAGTTCCCAAATCGTACTTGTAATTCTCAAAATGAGTTTAAAAATCATTTTGAGGTTTCGAATAATAGAATCCTACTATTACTATTTTTCAATTGCATTTATGAAACATAGACAGTCGTCTGTTAAAAAGAAAATATAAAAAAATGGAAAATTATAAATACATCTTGTTTTTTAACCAAATTGACATTAATGCAATAGATCTGGTTGGTGGTAAAAATGCCTCACTTGGTGAACTATATACGCAATTGAATCCTATTGGTGTCAATGTTCCTAATGGATTTGCTGTTACCGCAAAAGGGTATCGTCTGTTTCGAAAGCAAAACAATTTAGAAAAATCATTGGCTACTGTATTGAATCTATTAGACACAAAACAGTACACTAACCTGTCTGAAATTGGCGAAAAAGCAAGAGCATTAATTCTATCAGCAACTATTCCTGACGAAATACGTACGGAAATTAGTACTGCGTACCAATCGCTAAGCAAACAAAGCGAGACAAAGAATCTTGGGGTAGCCGTTCGAAGTAGTGCTACAGCAGAAGATTTGCCATCTGCAAGTTTTGCCGGACAAATGGAGTCTTTCCTTAATATTAACGGTGAAAATCAATTAATTGACGCAGTACATCGCTGTTATGTATCTCTATTTACAGATCGTGCTATCAAGTACCGCAATGATATGGGTTTTACAAATCTAGACATCGCAATCTCTGTAGGTGTGCAACAAATGGTACGAAGCGATAAAGCGGCTTCGGGTGTTGCTTTTACTATCGATCCTGACAGCGGTTTTCATAACACAATAATCATTAACGGTAGTTGGGGTCTTGGCGAGAATATTGTCCAAGGTACCATAACACCAGATGAATGGATGGTATTTAAGCCCACTTTAGAAAATTCAAAACTAAATCCCATTCTAAAAAGGCATTGCGGCCGAAAAGAATTTACGATGATTTATGCCGAAAGCAGCGAAGAAACCTCATCTCAACATACCATCATAAATACCCCTACAACTGTAGAAAAACAAAATCAGTTTTCCTTAAGTGACAAAGAGGTCATCCAACTTGCACACTGGTGTTATACAATTGAAAAACATTATAAAAAACCCATGGACATCGAATGGGCAAAAGATGGACTAAATAATCAGCTCTATATTGTTCAAGCCCGTCCTGAAACGATTTACGGGAAAGATATAAAACAAGTCAGAGAGATTTATAAACTCACAGAAAAAGGTAACCTTATTACAAAAGGTATAGCATTGGGCGATAAAATAGCTACAGGAAAAGCACGCATACTCAATAGCCCAGAGGAAGGGAATCAATTATTAGAAGGAGAAATTCTCGTTACTGATTTAACGAATCCCGATTGGGATCCAATTATGAAAAAGGCAGCCGCCATTATTACTAACAAAGGGGGACGTACCAGTCATGCTGCTATTGTAGCACGCGAACTGGGCGTAGTTGCTGTAGTAGGTTGTGGAGATGCCACTACAGTAATAAAAAACGGACAGCAAATTACCGTATCCTGCGCTGAAGGTAAAGATGGGAATGTTTATGATGGGAAATTAAAATGGGAAATAACAGAACATGACTTCAGTCAATTATCCATGCCAGAAACTGATCCTATGTTCATTCTTGCAGATCCTGATAAGGCGTTTGAATTGAGCAACTATCCCAATAAAGGCGTTGGTTTGATGCGATTGGAATTTGTCATTTCTAATAGCATTAAGATTCATCCGCTTGCACTTCTTGAACCCGATAAAATAACTGATAAAGCGGTAATTAATCAAATATCTGAATTAACTAAAGGATATAAAGACGGTAAAACTTATTTCATTGACAAACTAGCGGAAGCTGTTTCAATAGTCGCAGCCGCTTTTTATCCAAAAGATGTAATTGTGAGAATGAGTGATTTTAAAAGCAATGAATACGCCAATCTAATTGGCGGAAAATACTTTGAACCTCATGAAGAAAATCCGATGATCGGTTTTCGAGGGGCTTCCCGTTATTACAGCGATTTTTATAGAAATGGCTTTGCCTTAGAATGTGAAGCTATGAAAAAAGTACGAAACGAAATGGGATTTCACAATGTAAAATTAATGATTCCTTTTTGTAGAACTATCGAAGAAGGCCAAAAAGTACTTGCAGAGATGGCTACCAATAAATTAGTGAAAGGCGAAAATGGTCTTGAGGTATACGTTATGATAGAAATACCAAGCAATGTGATATTAGCAGATGAATTTGCCCAACTTTTTGACGGGTTTTCTATTGGTTCCAATGATTTAACTCAACTCACCCTTGGCCTAGACCGTGATTCTGCATTAATTAGTTATTTGTTTAGCGAACAAAATCCAGCAGTAAAAGCTTTAATTAGGGAAACAATACATGCCGCCAAAAGAAATAAAATAAAAGTAGGATTGTGTGGTCAGGCACCTAGTGATATTTCAGAATTTGCACAGTTTCTAGTGGAGGAAGGAATCGATAGCATTTCATTTAATCCTGATGCCATTATCAAAGGCATTGAAAATATTTTGGCAACCGAAATTAAAAACACAGTACGGCTATGAATAATTTTTAAATAAATCAATTATGGAAACTGAATTCAAAAATAAAGTGGCAATCGTGACCGGTGGTTCATTCGGTATTGGAAGGGCAACCGCTCTGGCTTTTGCCAAAAAAGGAGCAAAAGTCGTTGTGGTGGATTGGAAAGAAAATACCGAAACAATTGACCTCATCAAAAAATCGGGAGGAGAAGTCCTATTCGTTAAATGTGATGTGTCAAAATCTTCAGATGTAAAAGCGATGATAGCCACAACAATTGCCACTTTCGGACGATTGGATTACGCTTTTAATAATGCAGGAATTGAGGGCGAATCTGCTCCTGTCCAAGAGTGTTCAGAAGAGAATTGGGACAAAACGATTGGGGTTAATCTAAAAGGAATTTGGCTTTGCATGAAATATGAAATTCACGAGATGCTAAAAAAGAGTAAAGGAGTGATTATCAACTGTTCCTCAGTAGCTGGATTGGTTGGTTTTGCAGGTTTACCAGCTTATGTAGCGTCAAAACATGGTGTTATAGGCTTAACTAAAACTGCAGCTTTAGAATATGCAAAAGATGGAATTAGAGTAAATGCAGTTTGTCCAGGTGTAATAAAAACGGCTATGATGGACCGCTTAACTGGAGAGAAAAAAGAGGTCGAGGAAGAATTTATTAGTTTAGAACCTATGGCCCGCATGGGAAAACCTGAAGAAATTGCAAATACTGTATTATGGATGTGTTCTGATGAAGCTTCATTTGTGACTGGACATGCTATGGCTGTAGATGGTGGCTTTGTCGCTCAGTAACTAATTTTTTAAAATCGATTTTAATCATGACTACATCTAGCAAAATGAATTTGAAAACTAACAGATTTTATCTGTTTATGATCTTTCTGATCTTTCAAGGATGTCAGGCCCAAAATAAAGAAAACGAAAAAGGTACTGAAACGATTCCGAATTCAGCAACTGGCATTACCGCTAAAATATCTTACACTGGGATTGTAGATTTTAGATATGCTGCAAAAATAGCCACCCCCACCGTAGTCAATATTAAGAGTCTCTTTAAATCTAAAGTACCACAAAATCAAAATGGTGATGAAAACGAGTTTTATAATTTGCCTGACCCTCTAAAAGAGTTTTTTCAAAGCGATCCTTTTTTAAGACAATTTAAATTTCAGACCCCTAATTCGTCCGAATATAATTCGATGCCACGAGTGGGAAGTGCTTCAGGAGTACTATTGACCGCTGACGGATATATAGTAACCAACAATCATGTGGTAAAAGGTGCTGACGAAATTAATATCACCTTGTTTGATGGACGTACTTATACCGCTAAAATAGTGGGCACTGATCCCCTTACTGATTTAGCACTCCTTAAAATCGATGAAAAAAATCTCTCCTTTATATTATTTGGCGATAGCGATGTAATAGAGATTGGAGAATGGGTCGTTGCTGTTGGAAACCCATTTAATCTGGCATCTACGGTCACAGCTGGAATTGTAAGTGCCAAAGCGCGAAATATCAACATATTACAAGATCAAGGAGCCATTGAATCCTTTATACAGACTGATGCAGCAGTTAACCCCGGAAATAGCGGTGGAGCATTGGTAACATTAGAAGGGAAACTGATTGGAATAAATACAGCCATAGCAACACCTACAGGAGTTTATGCAGGATATGCTTTTGCTATTCCTGTGGACATTGTAAAAAAAGTCACCAATGACCTAATGAAGTACGGCGTTGTTCAAAGAGCTGTTCTGGGAATCAGCATCAGAGATTTAAACAGTGAACTTGCCAAAACGATCAACATTAACCGTGCTAATGGTGTATATGTAGATGCGGTAATGGACAATGGAGCCGCAAAACAGGCTGGAATCCGAGCCAAAGATGTAATTGTCAGTATTGATAATATCGAAACGATTACGTCCTCAAAATTACAAGAGATTATCTCGCGTAAACGTCCAGGAGATATGGTTAGCATTATGGTAATCAGAAATGGCAAAGACAAAAAAGAACTTACCGTAATACTAAAGAAATATACTCCCGTACCCATTGTTCTAAGTGCCGATTTATTGAAAGAATTAGGTGTCGAACTACAAGAAATCAGCGCAGACGACAAAACCAAATATAATGTTAGAAATGGACTAAAGGTCAAGAAATTATATGATGGAAATTTAAAAGAGTATACAAACATTCGAGAAGGTTTTGTGATTACCGCTGTCAATAAAATACCCGTTACTACTGTAAAATCTTTCATTGAAGTGTTACAGAACCACCAAGGAGATATAATGATTCAAGGAAAATACACTGGGGACCCTACTTTCTATTATTATGTATTTGGGATGTAAAAAATTAACAAATGATAGTGTATTAGTATATTGAAAGCCATTGAAAAAAAAATCCTTGTAACGGATTAAACTAGATTAAAAACATATCAATTGAACTCTTAAAATCAGAAATTATGGAACCAAAAATATTATGTCAAAGTTGTGGAATTCCACTTGACAAAGAAAGTTTAAAAGGAACCGAAGCAAACGGTTTAAAAACGGATAACTATTGTAAATTTTGTTACGATGCAGGTTCATTTGTAAAGCCAAATATGACGTTCGGCGATATGAAGGAAACGGTAGAAACCCAAATGAAGAAATTGAAACTGTCTGAACATGCTATACAAGATACTATAAACATTCTACCCACTTTAAACCGTTGGAAATAAAAAACACATCATGAAAATTTTAATGTACAGCATATACGAATTCGACAAACCATTTATTGAGAATGCCACACACGGGAAATTAGAAATAGAATATACCAACCAACCTTTAAATGAAAATACTGCGAAACTAGCAGAAGGTTATGAGGGTATTTCTCTATTTACACCTGATAATGCCTCTGATACCGTACTTGAAAAATTATATTTCTACGGTGTTAGATATATTGCCTTACGCTCTGTAGGCCATGATTACATTGATTTAAAAAAAGCCCGAGCTTTAGGAATCAAAGTAACCAATATAACAGCATATTCTCCTTACTCAGTAGCGGAGCATGCGGTAACATTATTACTAGCGTTAAACAGGAAAATTATTCTGGGTCAAAAACTCATGCAAATGGGTGACTACCGTCTTGATCATTTAGTTGGTTTTGATTTGCATGGTAAAACGATTGGGATTATTGGAACTGGAAGAATAGGTACTGCTTTCGCAAAAATAATGCTTGGTTTTGGTTGCCAAATTTTGGCCTACGACTCACATAAAAATGAGGAATTACTCCAGCAAACAGCTGTCACTTATACCACACTCGAAAATCTTTGTGCAACTTCAGATGTGATTTCTGTTCATTGTGCACTTAATCATGAAACAAAATACATGTTCAACAAAAGCAGCTTTAACCTGATGAAAAAAGGAGTTATCTTTATTAATACTGCAAGAGGAACTATCGTGAACACGGAGGATTTAATAGATGCAATTAAAATTGGACATATTGGCGCAGCAGGTTTAGATGTTTATGAAAATGAAAACACAATCTTCTTTGGTAACCACATTAATAAAAAAATTGAGGATCATATGTACATTATACTTCGCTCCTTCCCTAATGTTTTAATTACAGGACATCAAGGTTTTTTGACCAAAGAAGCATTAGAGAAAATTGCGCACGACATCATTGCTAATTTTAATGCTTGGGCATACAATGGCGTCTCTCAAAACGAGATCTATTGATTTGTTTAGAATAAAAAAAAACTTCGAAAAATAAAACATATACACTTAATAAACAATAACTTAATGTCAAAATTTATTTTTCCCTCCGAAAGAAGTAAATCTCCATTTTGTAAAAATTTACTTTTAGAATTTTGAATTCTTTATCTACTTACTAATATAAATATCTTTAAATAATTACCTTTTTGGGTTTAATTAATCCTTATCTTGATTGAAATTTAAAAACGAAAGAACGGTTAATTAAAATAAAGTCAGATGAATATGAATTGGCATTTACTTTCTCTTTCTGAAGTGTCCGAAAAGTTGGAGACATCCGCAACAGGCCTAGATGAAAAAAATGTTAAAGACTGCCAGGCCAAGTATGGTAAAAATAAGATTGACTTTAAAAACAAGAACTCTGTTTTACGGATGATACTTCATCAATTGTCCAATTTTATGATTCTGATTCTTATCCTAGCGGCAATTGTCTCAGGTATAATGGGTGACTTAACTGATACTGTTATTATTCTTATCATCATTATTGTCAATGCCGTAATCGGTTTTGTGCAAGAATACCGAGCTGAAAAGGCGATGGAAGCGCTTAAGAATATAATTCCTGAAGAAACAAGGGTAATTAGGGCGGGAAATACTATAAACATTGCTTCTACTGAGATAGTTCCCGGTGATTTGGTTTTGCTTGAAGCCGGAAACAGGATTCCAGCTGATGTTCGTTTTATTGAAACCCACCAATTAAAAGTAGATGAATCAACGCTTACGGGCGAATCAAATACCATTGATAAAATGGCCGAAAAACTGCCTGACGGTGACTACTCCATTGGGGAGCGCAGCAATTTAGGCTTTAAAGGTACTTTTATCACAAAAGGACATGGCAGCGCCTACGTTACGACAATTGGTATGGAGACAGAACTTGGTCACATTGCCCAGATGATTCAAGTAAATGAATCACAAACTCCACTGCAAATACGGTTAGCAGCATTTGGCAAGCGGTTGTCCATAGTAATCTTAATAATTTGCACCTTGATTTTTATGATAGGCTGGTTTAATGGCGAAAATATATTAACCATGCTATTAACATCTATCTCTCTTGCTGTGGCTGCCATTCCAGAAGCCTTACCAGCTCTTGTTACAATTGCACTTGCCTTTGGTGCCAAACGACTTGCAAAAAATAATGCTTTGATAAGAAAACTTCCAGCCGTGGAAACACTAGGGTCGGTGACGTACATCTGCACTGATAAAACAGGAACGCTGACTAAGAATCAAATGACCGTTGAGCAAGTTTATGTGACTCCCAATGTAAAAACGGAAACTCTGTTTGTTGAAAACACTGCCTTACTCACTGCAATGGTATTAAATAGTGATGTCTCAGAAAAAGAAGACGGAAGTTGGCATGGCGATTCAACGGAGATCGCTTTAGTACAATATGCATTAAGTAAAAACAGGAATAAAAAGGACTTGGAAAAAGAATTTCCAAGAGTGGCAGAATTTCCATTCGATTCTTCAAGAAAATGCATGACAACGCTACATCAAACAGAAAAAGGAATACTCGTTATCACTAAAGGGGCTGTCGATGTACTGTTAAATAAAATCGCTAACGAACAAGAACCGCTTATTTCTGAGTTTGATCAAAAAGCAAATGAAGGCTATCGCGTTATTGGCTATGCCATAAAAGAAATGAAAAACTTGCCAGAAACTTTAAATATAGATGAAATAGAATCATCATTAACCTTTATAGGATTTGCAGGAATGATTGATCCGCCTAGAAGTGAAGCAAAGAACGCAGTTTCAGAATGCAGACAAGCTGGAATTATCCCAGTAATGATTACTGGCGATCACAAACTCACCGCAAAAGCCATTGCAAAGCAGCTGGGTATTATCACCTCAGAAGAAGATATTATATTGAGCGGAACAAAACTGGCAACGCTATCAGAAGAAGAGTTTTCAGATATGGTTGAACATGTTCGTGTTTATGCTCGTGTGAACCCAAAGCAAAAATTAAAAATCATTAAAGCACTACAAGCAAAAGACCAATTTGTAGCGATGACCGGTGACGGAGTAAATGATGCACCTGCCCTAAAAAGCGCAAATATTGGGATTGCTATGGGAATCAATGGAACAGCCATTACCAAAGAGGCAGCTGATATGGTTTTACTTGATGATAATTTTGCTACCGTTATGATTGCCGTAAAGCATGGTCGAGTTATATTTGATAATATTTTAAAATTTATAAAGTACATTATGACGGGGAATTTTGGAGAAATCTGCGCGATTTTCCTTGCCCCTTTCTTTGGCTTACCCCTTCCTCTACTCGCCATTCATATTTTATGGATTAATCTTGTAACGGACGGGCTACCAGGTTTGGCATTGGCTTCTGAACCAGCGGGAGATAGTATAATGAGCCGCCACCCAAGAGATCCAATGCAAAATATTTTTGCAGGAAAGATGGCATTACACATACTAAGTGTTGGCCTGCTAATGGGCTTGGTAACTCTGGGAATTCAATACTGGGCAATACAAGCAAACATTCAACACTGGCAAACCATTGCTTTTACGGTTCTTTGTTTTAGTCAGATGGGACATATTATGGCAATTCGTTCAGGACGCGAATCTCTATTTAAAATTGGAGTTTTTTCGAATAAACCTCTTTTAGCGGCACTGCTGCTAACTGTTTTACTCCAAATGATGATTATCTACGTTCCTTTCTTTAATATGGTTTTCAAAACACAACCGTTGTCGTGGTACGAGTTACTAATAACATTACTAGCATCAAGTATCGTTTTTTGGGCCGTAGAAATAGGGAAATGGATCATTAGAAGTAGTAAATAAATGTAATACGAGCATACCCCTTAGGTTTAAGATCGAGACAAAAAAACTTGTCTGTCCTATATTACCTTTAGTATCATTTCTTCAGAAAAAAAATTGTACTTTAGTGTAAGAACAAAACCCCTTCCCTACACAAATTAAATAATACTCTGATTTTTAAATACTTAATAATAATTATATTGAAATTTATAATATTACTAAACAAGGAAAAATGAAAGGAAAATTCAAAATTGGAAAAGTAGCTGGTATTAATCTTTTTGTGCATTGGACATTTTCGTTACTTATTGCCTTTATTATTTTTATAAACTATCGAACAGGTTATAATGCCGTTCAGATACTGTGGTCAGTAGTTTTCGTTCTATGTGTTTTTATCACGGTTATAATGCATGAATTAGGGCATGCGTTAGCCGCTAAAAACTATGGAATACAAACTAAAGACATCACTTTATTACCCATTGGCGGTTTAGCACGATTAGACAGAATGCCTGAAAAACCACTAGAAGAATTAGTAGTTGCTTTTGCCGGGCCAATGGTAAATATTTTTTTAGCAATAATAACAGGTATTTTCATAACTCTTCCAGACTCTCCGGAGGCACTTGCAGCACAATTATCAGCTGGCGTAAATGCAAGTAATTTTTTCCTTAATTTCTATATTGTAAACATTGTATTAGCCGTTTTTAATTTGATTCCGGCCTTTCCTATGGATGGAGGACGAGTTCTTAGGGCATTACTATCCTTTAAATTTAAAAGACATGTAGCGACCAGAATAGCAGCAAGAATTGGTCAATTTATAGCTGTGGGGTTTATTTTTTTAGGATTTTTTTCTAATCCTTTTCTAATTGTCATAGGGCTGTTTGTTATTATAGCTGCCCAAATGGAAACAGAACACGTAGCTTCCAAATTTATTCTCAAGGGGTTTAAAGTGCGAGATGTAATTATGAAACAATATCAAACTATCGATGCAGATGAGCCGATCAAAAAAGCTATTGCGTTACTACTGGACAGTCAGTCCAAGATATTTATGATAGTCGAGAACAAAGAACCCGTTGGAACTCTAAATCGGGATCAAATTATAGCAGCTCTTTCTGAAAAAGGAGAGAATCTTGCTATACGCTATGCAATGAACAAAAACTTAATCTATTTGGATGCAGAAACTCTTCTGGAAGATACCTTTGAATTGGTGTCTGCTAATAAATCTAACTTAATGCTGGTTATGGAAAATGGCCAACTTATTGGGGTACTTGACACTGAAAATCTTTTGGAGTTTCTTTTAATAAAAGGGGTTAAATCAAAATAAGCATATGCCTAAAACACAAAATACAACCGATCCCGATTACCTAGAACTAGTGTATAGTGGTGAAGACTATTTTACCCGACTCGAAAAAATTATTGAAAATGCGAAATATGAGATTCATCTTCAATTTTATATTTTTGAAAACGATGCTACTGGAGCCAAGATTATAGAAAAACTGAAGGAAGCGGCAGCGCGTCGTGTGGAGGTATATCTATTATTGGACGGCTTCGGTTCCCTTTTATTTCCTAAAGAAGTAGAGGAAGAATTAAGAGAAAGCGGAATTCACTTTCGCTTTTTTTCTCCTTTTTTTTCTGCTAACTCTTTTTATATCGGTCGAAGACTGCATCATAAAGTTGTAGTTGCGGATGCACAGATACTATTAATTGGCGGAATAAATATTGCCGATAAGTACTATGGCAAATCTGGAAAAGAACCATGGTTAGATTACGCTGTTCAGATAGATGATTTGATAATTGCAAAGAAACTTCAATCGGTATGTAGAGACCTCTTTTTAAAAAAAAAATATTTTTTCAAAAAGAAGAAACAAGCGCCTTTAAATACAAAAGAGGGAATGGTAGTCAGTATTATTCAAAATGACTGGCTGAAAAGAAAAAATGAAATCTATGACGCTTATATTAATGCGTTTTCTGCAGCCAAAAAGGAAATCGTCATCGTAGGAAGTTACTTCCTACCTGACCGAAAGATGAAAAATGCACTGAAAAAAGCAGCAAAAAATAAGGTTAAAATTAAATTAATCCTCGCTGGCATCTCAGATGTTACACTTTCTAGACGCGCAACTTATCATATATACGGTGCTCTTCTGGCCAATAATATTGAATTGTACGAATGGAATAAAACTGTTTTACATGGAAAAGCGGCAGTGGTTGATGATTATTGGTCTACCATTGGTTCCTTCAATCTCAACAATTTAAGTACCTACGGGAGTCTGGAAATGAATGTAGAAATTAAATCTGCCACATTTTCTAGTGTCTACTCCACACATCTCAAAGAGATCATTACACACTGCCAAAGGATTACTCCGGAATCCCTTAAAAAAAGGAACACCATTTCTTCCGGTTTCATCAACTGGATATCCTATTGGACTGCAAGAATGATATTAAACATTATGACCTATTTTCCTCATAAGCGACTCAAAAAGTTTTACTAATTCATCTGATTGATTTTTCATTTCTATGGATGAATGCACGAACGAGTCTTCTAATTAGTATATCACTTTCTAATTAAATAGGAATAAGTCTTGCTCCTATTTTTCTAAAATGGTAATGTAAATGCGGTAATAGCGCAATACCTAACATGATAAAAAATATCACAAGTCCCATATAATAATAGTAATCTCTAGCAAACAGAATATTAGTGTGGTTCGCTACCGCTTTACCAAGCATTTTTTTAGCCATTACTTTTGATTTTAGTGTTGAAGCTCCTTTTGCTAAAGCGATATTTTCATACAATTGCAAACGTTTACTTGATTCTATATTTAAAGTAGTGACAGTATTTCCTAATTCATGATAATGCACGCTTGTTTGCCTTAAATTCATAAAAGAAATCAACGCTAAACTGATCGTAAAAGAAAAAAAACGAAAAGAAACCCCACTCAAAGAAGCTGAAAAACTTTTGCTTTCTGGTACCGAAGTTATCAAAAAGAGAACAATTGAAAGCATAAGGATTCCGTTTCCCATTCCTTGAAAAAATAACGGCAACAACACATTTTGCTCATTGGCCTCCGAGCCAAAAACATAAAACATTTGAATATGATAGATTAATAAAAAAGCAAAACCAGTAAGCCAAATTAAGCGCATATTGCGTTTTGTTAAAATAAATCTTGCTGTTATACTTATCCCTATAATGATCCCTAAGGCATTAAAAAACATGATATAAGCATAATGATAAGAGTCTAGATGCATCTTTTCCAAAAAGAAATTATTAGCTACACTTAAATCTCCTTTGCAAATGTAATATAACATAAGCAACAGTGCTCCTAACCTAAAATTACGGGATTTATAGATTGCTAAATCAATGAATGGTCGTTTACTCCTAAGTTGAATGGTAATAAAAATAGTTAGCAATCCCACAATTATAGCGACGCAAATCCAAATGCGTATACTATCAAACCAGTCGTAATATTGACCATACAAAATCACGTAAGCAATTAAAATTAACACTGTAGTGTAAATCAAAAAACTCCTCCAGTCTAAATTAAACAAAGGCAGTCTTTTAGTAAGCAAACGCATGTTTCTTTTTAGACAAAGGAAAAGCAGTAAAACTCCCGGAATTTGAATGTAAATAATAGCTAAATACAGTACATTAAAATCAAAATTTTGAAATATATAAGCATTAAGCAAATAGGTAAAAGCATTTGCAATTAATAATGTTCCGTAAAAAACGGCATATCCCAAAACTCGTGATCTCTCGGAGTGATATTGTGCAAAAATTAAATTTAGAGAAACACTAATTAAAGCGACTGTAACGGCTCCCCCTAGATAACGAAAAACCATAAAAATCATTACGTTATCAGTAAGATAAAGCGTTAAATTTATTGCTGTAAACAGCAACACGCTCATCAAAAAATACGACTTAGAAGCAAAATAGCTAAAAAACCTTCTTTCTAATGGAAAAAAACTAGCAATCCCAATATAGTATAAAACAATCGAAAACTGAATATCTGTAGGGTCTAAACCATAATAACTCGCAGCACTACTTATTCCGCCAATGTAACCTGCCAACATAGAAACTGCAGGTAAAATTGTCAAAAAAATAATAGCTTTAATGCTCCACTTGGGAACCCAACTTTTAAATATACTTGCTGACTGATCCATATTAGTTATAATTTAGGAACCAAAACCTCAGCATTCATTCCTGCGCGAAGATTTTTTGTTTTTGCAACAGCATCAGTCAAAAGTATTCTTACTGGAAATCGCTGAATAATTTTCACAAAATTACCAGTTGCATTATCTGGAGGTAAAAGTGAAAAACGAGATCCTGTAGCGGGAGCAAGAGATTGTATTCTACCATGAAAAGTTTCATTTGAATACGCATCTACATTAATTTCTACCTCCTGTCCTTCTTTCATATTTGCGATTTGGGTTTCCTTAAAATTAGCTACAATCCATTTCCCTTGCTCTTGGTCTACAATAAAGCCTAAGGTCTGTCCTTTTTGAATCAACTGCCCCACTTGTAACGTCTTATCCCCCATAATCCCGTCAGCAGGAGCAGTAATTAAAGCATACGTTAAATTAAGTTTTATACTGGCTACACTAGCTTCTCTTTGTTGGACAGTCGCTTTGGCTACAGCCAACTGAGAATCGGCATCATTAATTTTTCCTTTTGCCGTTTTATACGAGTTTTGAACCGCCTTATATTCTGCTTTTGCAATGTCAAAACTAGTTTTTATAGCTTCAAAATGTTGTGGTGTTACGGCTTCCTCAGCTAATAATTTTTTGTAACGATTGTATTCCTGTTCTTGCTGCCATAGTTTTGCTTTGGCGCCAGCAATACTTGCTTCACTAACTGACGCGCTACTTGTGGTAGTTACCGCATTACTTTCTAAAACTAACAAAGATGCTTTTGCGGAGCTCAACGTCGCTTCTGCTTCTTGCAATTGCATTATGGTTTCATTTTTATCAATTACTAATAAAGTATCTCCTTTTTGTACTTTTTGATGGTCTCTAAATTTAATTTCTTGGACAAAACCAGTTGTTCTGCTAAGTATTGGATTAATATATTCTTCTACTTGCGCATCATTTGTTTCTTCATAACGATACATTTTTACCAATGTAAAAGCGCCGTAAACCAATAATAATAGTAATACCACAGCAGCAATACTGTACGTTATTTTAACTGTTATTCTGTCTATGCGTTCGTGTCTTTCTGTTTTTGTAGCCATGATTATAGGTTTCCTGTATTTTTTTGTAGTTGATAATAATGTAATTGTTCTGAGATTCTGGCTGAGATAAGTTCAAATTGTGCTTGTAATAATTGCCTATCGGCGTCAAGTAAATCAGTTATCAAGGAAAGTTGATTAAAATAAGTCTGGTTGAGAATGCGGTAATTCTCTGTAGCTTGTTTTATATTCAATTCTAACTCTTCAATTTTTTCTTGATCTTCCTGATAGCGTTTGTACGCTTTATTAATGTCTTTTCGCAAATTATCCTGTACATTCTCTTGTGCTAATTTTTGTTCTTCATACAGTATTTTTGCCTCTTCCTCTTTATGGAAATCATGATAAATCGATGAGATATCATACGACAATTTTACCCCTACAACACCTAATAAGTAAGGCGCATTTGCATAAGGATACAGCTTAATTTGCGGATAAGAATAATTATAATCTCCAAACAAACCAATTCTTGGCAATTTATCCGCTTTTAATCCTTCTATATTTAATTTGCTTAAGGCTACTTTTTGCTTTGCAATTTTCTGCAAAGGCGATTTCTTTATTGCTTCATCAATATATTCATCATAACTCAGAAATTTACGACTGTCTATCAAACCTATTTCATCAGTAGGCTTCAAGAGTTGCTCATCAGGGTCACCCATGAAAATATTCAATTCTTGCATGGTTAATTGTTCATTATTGCAAATAGCAGTTAAAGCCGTTTTTTGTTTAGACAATTGCAGTTGTGCTCTGAGCACATCACTTTTTAAAACCACACCTCCATTATATAGTTTTTGGATTAGTTTTAAACGTTCTTCGTTTTGATGAATATTCTGCTTTACTAACTTCTCAAATTGTAAGTACAGTTGTAACTTTAGATATGATTCGGCAACTTGATAATGAATAGTCTCTATCGTTTCTTCTTCTATATACTGAGACAGTTCTTGTTTTACAGCTTCTTTTTGAATGTTTGTTTTAAGCTTATGGCCGTTATAAATATCAAAATAAGCATCAAGAGTAGCACCATAAATGGAATGATCTTCCAGCGGAATAAAGTCGGCTTTGTTCAAAATTCCATTAGTAAAAACTGGAATATTTGCCAGTTTACCATAATTAGCATTAAAACCTATTTCTGGTAATTGTTTGCTTTTTGCGTTTTTCACCGCTTCGGCACCAGAGGCTGTGTGCAAATGGTTTATCTTGATTTCTTTGCTATTTGCCGCCACTTTTTCCCAGACTTTTTCTAAAGAAATAGGAATACTATCTTTAACAACTTCCTGACTCTGGGCTACAGTTGAGCAAAGTGCAAATAAGAATGAAGGCACTACCGTTTTATAACAATTAAGATGCATATTTTTCTCTTAAATTAAAAAGCAAAATTGCGACATATTTTTAGGTCTTATTTTCTCAAATAAGCCATATATTTGTTAATTCGAGCCAAATCAATCTAAACGCTATGCCAGCATCAAAAACCCTGAGTTTTTTAGAAAAAGTGAACCAATATCCTAAGACTACTTATATCTACCATACTAAGATTGAAGAGCGTCTTGCAATGCACAGTCATAATAAACATCAACTTACCTACGTAGAAGGCGGCATGGCTTATCTAAAGACCAATGACAATTCCTATTTTTTACCTGCCAGACATTATGTGTGGATTCCTGCGGGTATGGAGCATTTCATCGATTTAAAAACACAGGTAAGTATGATACGTAATATATATATATCCCAACTCATATTTTAAATAGCAATGAATTTTATTCGAAAATGGGAATTTATCCTGCCTCAAATTTGATCATGGAAATGATACTGTTCACCGAAAATTGGAGTGAAAATATTTTTAAAAAAGAAAAAAGCAAATACCAATATATAAAAACTCTAGGAACCATTATTGCAGAAATCAGTAAAAATCCGCTGCCTGTAGTTCTTCCCACAACAACAAACGAAAGATTAAGTCCTATCTTACAATACATCCATCTCAATGTACACCAACCTTTACTTTTAAAAGAAGTTGCAAAATTATTTGGTTTAAGCAGCCGAAGTCTTTCGCGCTTATTTAAAGACACTTTAGATATTTCATTCTTGCAATATGTAAAACTTACACGAATCATTCGCAGTATGGAAAAACTATTACAAACCCAAATGTCAATAAGTGAAATTGCTTATTTATCTGGATACAATAGTCCTGCTACTTTTAGTAATACTTTCTATAAATTAATAAAGCTAAGGCCCGTGGATTTTAGAAAAATCAATCGAGAGATTTCAGAATAAATTAGTTAACTGCTTTTAATCTTTAAAAAGCAATTACATAACTGAGACCAATTTCAAAATAAGATTTATTTATAACAGAAAACCCTATAACACTCCATTAATAAACTGAAATAAAACATTTTATTACAATTTATCATCTAAAAATTGAGTAAATTTGATAGTATAAGATATCCACTATCCGTTTGCTTTTAACATGCATAATAGGAAGCATTATTGAATATCAATAACTAAAATAGTAATTGAAAATAATTTAAAATGGCATTTATAGACTATTACAAAGTATTAGGGGTCGATAAAAAGGCAACGGAATCCGAGATAAAAAAGGCATATCGTAAAATGGCCCGAAAATACCATCCGGACTTGAATCCAAACGATAAAGAAGCCGAAAGAAAATTCAAGGAATTAAATGAAGCCAATGAAGTATTGAGCAATGCTGAAAATCGTAAAAAATACGATGAACATGGCGAAAACTGGCAACATGCTGAACAGTATGAACAACAGAAAAGGCAACAGCAACAATACCAAGGAAGTGGACAACAAGCCAATTATGGCGGTGGTTTTGGCGACGGTGGAGATTATTCAGACTTTTTTGAATCCATGTTTGGCGGGCGATCTGCAAGAGGTGGTGGTGGCCGTACTGCGCAATATAAGGGGCAGGATTTTAATGCTGAATTGCATCTTGACTTAAAAGATGTTTACACTACCCACAAACGTACCCTTACTATTAACGGCAAAAACATTCGACTAACTATTCCTGCAGGAGTAGAAAATGGTCAGGTTATAAAAATTACAGGACATGGTGCTGCAGGATCTGGAGGTGGCCCAAAAGGAGATTTATACATCACTTTTACCATAGATAATCACACTGCTTTTAAACGCGATAAAGGCAACCTCTATGCAAATGTAGATTTAGACTTATATACAGCCATTTTAGGAGGAGACATTACTATAGACACTTTTGATGGACAAGTGAAATTGAAAGTAGCACCTGGAACTCAAAATGGAACAAAAGTAAAACTGAAAGGAAAAGGATTTCCTGTTTATAAAAAGGAAGACCAATTTGGGGATTTATACATTACCTACGAACTAAAAATTCCAACAAGTCTTTCTGAAAAAGAAAAAGAATTATTCACTGAACTTTCTAAGCTAAGAACCTTATGAATACAGAAAATTTCATTCCCCTAGAAACCTTACGTACCCATTATAACGTTGAATTATCCTTTTTCTCTAATTTAAATGAAATTGGATTGATCGAAATCCAAGTCGTTGAACAAACCCAATATATTCACCAGGATTCCATTTATGAAATTGAGAAAATGATTCGAATGCATCAAGAATTAGATGTTAATCTCGAAGGTATCGATGTGGTTTTTAATTTACTACAAAAAATAGATTCTTTACAAATCGAATTGGTCGCGGTCAAGAACAGGTTGCGCCTATACGAAAAATGAAAAAACAAAGAAATAGCTGCCCTCTCTTTTGAAATATGCTATGGCAATTAATTCGAGCCCTTCCCTAACGTCTAATTTTAAGATTATATATTGAACTCAATACTTAGTCGCAGCATACAGTACTTTTTAACCCTTTAGCACTGCCTTCTTTTATTTAAGCTTTAATTCTCATTTAAATTAATTAGAATGGAAACCACATTTAATACTCTAAAATTAGTTCATCTTGGTATTGATACCCAAAGGGAACATGTGGTTTTCATGCGTAAAGATTGTAATATCTGTACATCGGAAGGTTTTGAAGCGCTAAACAGAGTATTAGTAACCGTGAAACAAAAATCTAAAATAGCCACTTTATATATTATTACAGATGGAATTTTAAAATCCGGAGAAGCAGGATTGTCAGAAAGCGCTTGGAATGATTTAAATGCTAAAGAAGGAGACGAAATTAGTTTTTCACATGTTCAGCCTGTAACCTCAATGAGAAGTATTAGAGCCAAAATGTATGGCAATCAACTGAAGTATGAGGACTTGCAAAATATTATAAACGATATTGTTAAAGGCGAATATTCTAATATTGAGATTGCAGCATTCATAACGGCTTGCGGTGGAGATAACCTCAACATTCAAGAAATCATAGGGCTTACCAAAGCGATGGTGGGTGCGGGACAAAAACTTTCCTGGAACAAAAAAATTGTGGTTGACAAACACTGTGTGGGAGGTCTTCCTGGAAATAGAACAACCCCTATCGTTGTAGCTATAGTAGCCGCCTTTGGACTTACAATACCTAAAACTTCTTCCCGAGCAATTACTTCCCCCGCTGGTACCGCTGACTGCTTAGAAACGATGACAAAAATAGATCTTACCATCCAGCAAATCCAAAAAGTTGTAGAGTTAGAAAATGGATGTTTTGTATGGGGTGGCTCTATAAAACTAAGCCCTGCAGATGATATTATAATCCGTGTAGAGAGAGCGCTTGATGTAGATAGTGAAGGTCAAATGATAGCTTCGGTTTTATCTAAAAAAATTGCTGCGGGTTCCACACATGTGGTTATCGATATCCCTATAGGAAAAACGGCAAAAGTACGAACTGAAGAAGATGCCGAAAAACTAAAATATTACTTCAATGTCGTAGGAAAAGCAATGGGCATCAAGGTAAATGTTATTTTTACTGATGGCACACAGCCCATTGGTCGAGGAATTGGCCCAGCACTAGAAGCTATGGATGTGTTGAGTGTTTTACGAAACGAAAAGGATGCACCTAAAGATTTAAGAAATAAAGCATTACTTCTTTCGGCAAGTATTATTGACATGGTACATGGCACAAAAATTAAAAGTGGATTAGAGCTTGCAAAGGAAATTCTATCATCAGGAGAAGCATACAAGAAGTTTCTTGCGATATGTCATGCACAAGGTGGCTTTAGAGAACCTGAATTTGCCATTTATAAAGAAGAAGTGAAAGCTGAAAAATCAGGCATTGTAACTGAAATCGACAACAGGAGGCTTGCCAAAATCGCAAAACTTGCCGGCGCCCCGCACGACAGTAAAGCGGGAGTATTACTGAACACCCCCTTAAACACAAAAGTGCAAAAGGGTGATGTATTGTACTGTATTTATTCAGAAACAACAGGTGAACTGAAATACTCGATAGACTACATGAAATCACAAAAGAATATTATTTTAATTCAATAAAGGTTATGAAAAAAATATATTTTCCTTTACCTGGAAATGAAGATTTGACAGAAATACTTATTCATAAAGAAAAGGCTGAAAAAGGTATCGTTACCATACGCTCTTTTCCTGATGAAGAAACGTATTTGCGAATTCTATCTGATGTCAAGGATAAAGAAGTGTTTTTAGTTTGTACCCTTCATCAACCAGACACTAAATTATTACCGCTTTACTTTTTGGCGAAGACCGCAAAAGAATTTGGTGCAAAAAGCATTTGTCTGATCTCACCTTATCTAGCCTATATGCGTCAAGACAAAGCCTTCAATACGGGAGAAAGCGTTACTTCAACCTATTTTGCAAATTTGATTTCTGGATTTGCAGACACATTAATCACGATTGACCCCCACCTACATCGAAGAAGTTCTTTATCTGAAATATACAGCATACCTACAACAGTTTCACATGCCGCAGCTCATATTTCAGCCTGGATAAAGTACACTATTGAAAAACCAATTTTAATTGGTCCTGATAGCGAAAGTGAACAATGGGTGTCTGAAGTTGCAAAAAATGCCAATGCACCTTATGTAATTTTAACCAAAGTTCGTCATGGTGATAGTGATGTAGAGGTTTCCATACCCCACCTCGAAAAATACAAAGATTACGTTCCCGTTTTAGTTGATGATATTATTTCAACAGGACGAACTATGATTGAAACAATTAGTCATTTAAAAAATGCCGGAATGAAACCACCTATTTGTATCGGCGTACATGCAGTATTTGCTAAAAATGCTTTTGAGGAAATTAAAAAGGCTGGTGCCCAAGAAATTATTACCTGCAACACAATACTGCATGAAAGTAATCGCATTGACATCAGTGATTTGTTGATTCTTTAATATAGAAATTACAAAATACTCGCCGTCGCTATCCTAATAATGAGTTTGTTCTTCTACTTTTTTGAATAAACACCTCTCCCTTTATTATTAGGATTAAGCAAGCCCTTATGGCTTCATAATCGCTGCAATATTTAAAAAACTAATTCCCTTTAAATACAAACTTCTGTTTTTACGCTTTTTATAAGAGTGCATTTACTAAATATGAAATTATTCAGGCAAAAGATTCTTTTTCCTCGATTAAATCATCAATAAATCAGTTTTACAGCATTTCTAACATCTGATAATCAATATAATAGTTGTATATTTGAGTAGTTCCTTTTTGCGAAAATTAATTCATGATACCTATGAATACTATTTTTAAGATAATTAAATTAATCAAATCTTTCTTACTTGAAATAGGCGAACTCTCCTATTTTGCCAGTCGCTTTTTCAGAGAGGTTTTCAGACGTCCTTTTGAATTTAAAGAGTTTCTTCGTCAATGTTATTATATGGGGAATCGTTCTTTATTGTTGGTAGCTGTTACTGGATTCATCATAGGTTTGGTTTTTACTTTACAATCACGCCCTACTCTACTGGAGTTTGGTGCCGTTTCTTGGATGCCATCTATGGTGAGTATTTCAATAATTAGAGAAATAGGTCCTATTATTACAGCTTTAATTTGTGCAGGACGAATAGGCTCTGGTATTGGTGCTGAATTAGGCTCCATGCGCGTTACGGAACAAATTGATGCGATGGAGGTCTCTGGTACCAATCCATTTAAATACTTAGTGGTTACTCGAATTATGGCTACTACTTTAATGCTACCGATACTCATTTTTTTTGGCGATGCTATTGCTCTATTTGGATCGTATTTAGTTGAAAATGTAAAAGGGCACGTCTCTTTTTTATTGTATTTCAATCAGGTATTTAATGCTTTGGAATTTGGAGATATAATACCCGCCACAATCAAAAGTTTCTTTTTTGGGTTTGCTATAGGACTAGTGGGGTGTTTTAAAGGATACTATTGCAAAAAAGGAACAGCAGGTGTGGGTATCGCAGCAAACTCTGCAGTAGTTTATACCTCCATGCTCCTTTTTATTATTGATTTTATCGCTGTTTTTGTAACTAATATATTTTATGATTTATAACTAATTATGAATAGCACTATCCAAAATAAAAAAAATATTATAGAGATTAAAGACTTGAAGAAAAGCTATGGAGACAATCATGTCTTAAATGGTTTTAACATGACTCTATATGAAGGTGAAAATTTGGTCATTATGGGAAAATCAGGCTCTGGTAAATCTGTAATGATTAAATGCCTCATTGGATTAGAAAAGCCCGATAGCGGTTCCATATCGGTCATGGGAAAGAAAATTGCAGACCTCAACCGAAGCACATTAGATGAACTCCGAACTGAAATTGGTTTTCTTTTTCAGGGAAGTGCCTTATATGATTCCATGACCGTTAGAGAAAATCTAGAGTTTCCGTTGCGTCGTCACACTAAAAAATTTGGAATACTAAAAGACACCACACCTTTAGTTATGCAAGCACTTGAAAATGTTGGACTAGCAAATGCCGTAAACTTGATGCCTGCAGAACTTTCGGGCGGAATGAAACGTAGAATCGCATTAGCGAGAACACTAATTCTACAACCCAAAATCATTCTTTATGACGAACCTACCACAGGATTAGATCCCATTACGTCCAAAGAAATATTAATATTGATGAAATCAATTCAGGAAAAATACAACACATCATCAATTATCATTACTCATGATGTCGATTGTGCCAGAGTGATTTCAAACCGAATGATCTTACTGATTGATGGTATTAATTATGCCGAAGGTACTTTTGATGAATTAATAGCTTCGACAGACCCAAAAGTGCAGGCTTTTTTTAAATAAATTTAGATATGGAAAAAACGACAACACAAAAAATAAGATTAGGCCTTTTTGTAATAATTGGGTTACTTATATTCATATTAGCTACCTATCTTATTGGTGACAAGCAAAAAATGTTTGGAAATACAAGTCATTTGGAGACTATTTTCAGTAATGTAAATGGTTTACAAATAGGGAATAATGTACGCTATTCTGGTGTAAATGTGGGGACGGTCCGCGCGATAGAAATGATCAATGACACAAACATTAAAGTGGACATGATTATTGACAAGACCATCTTTAAACACATAAAGAAAGATGCAGTAGCAACGATAGGTTCTGATGGGCTAGTGGGAAGTATGATTATAAATATTCTACCAGGAAAAGGAACCCAAACGCCTGTTGAGCCAGGAGACGAAATTAGCTCTTTAAACCGCGTCAGTACGGATGATCTTTTAAAGACCCTAAGCAAAACCAACAATAACGCAGCGCATCTTACAGAAAATTTACTCACAATCACAGAAGAAATCAATCAAGGAAAAGGAACTCTAGGACTCTTATTAAATGATGCTGAAATAGCAAGAGATTTAAAAGAAACCATGAACTACTTAAAAATCTCAGGTAGAGAAACTTCAAATGCCACAAAAAATTTAAATAACCTTCTTGAAGCGCTGAACAGTAATAACAATGTAATAGGCGTTTTAAAAGATACTGCTGTTGCCAATAGTATAAAGAAGATCGTTAATAATTTAGATACTTCAAGTGTAGAAATAAGTAAGGTCGTGACTAACCTTAACAAAACTATCTTAAACATTAAAGACGGTAAAGGGGCACTGAACTATCTTTCTAATGACCCCAATTTAGTGCGCAAAATTGACTCTACCATGACTAATGTCAATCAATCCAGTGCTAAATTGAACGAAAATCTAGAAGCCTTAAAACACAATTTTCTGTTTCGAGGATACTTCAGAAAATTAGAAAGAGAAAAAATAAAAGCAAAAAAAAAGTAGCACGCAAAAAATGTAGAAAAGAAATTATAAAATAGTCCATTATGATTACTATAGAAAAGTTAGGAGTAATTCTTAGTCCCACCAATTTAGAATTTGAAAATAGCGGCGTGATAAACCCCGCTATTTATCAAGATGGAAATACAGTCCATATTTTATATAGGGCCGTACAGGAAGGAAACTTATCTACCATTGGCTATGCAAAAATGGAAGGACCTACGAAAATAGTGGAAAGAATGGAAACGCCACTTATTTCTAGAGAATTTGATTATGAAAAACAAGGAGCCGAAGATCCTAGAGTTGTAAAAATTGAAGATACCTATTACATCACCTATACCGCTTATGATGGCGTTAATGCTATGGGAGCATTAGCTACTTCCAAAGATTTAATTCATTTTGAAAAGCATGGAATAATCACACCTACCGTGAACTATGAGGAATATGAAAGTCATGTAAATAAGTGTAATGCCGCCAAGCTAAACCCAAAATACCACCAATATTATAATCTTTTCTCCCAAATTGGGTTAGTTGGTGATGAAACCCGTTTATTACGTGATAAAGATGTACTACTTTTTCCAAGAAAAATAAACGGACAATTTGTTCTTTTACATCGAATTTGGCCAGGAATTCAAATTGTTAAGTTTAACAAGTGGGAAGACCTAACCAAAACCTTTTGGGAGGATTATCTAATGCATCTCACAGATCATATTATTCTGGACCCTAAAGATCCTTATGAAATTAATTATATAGGAGGTGGTGTGCCTCCCATTGAAACTCCTTGCGGATGGTTATTAATTTATCATGGTGTACAGGAGACTACGACCGGAAAAATGTATCATGCTAAGGCTGCTTTACTGCATTTAGAAAAACCTGAAATGGAACTGTCGAGATTACCTTACCCTCTCTTTTCGCCTACAAAAAAATGGGAAAAAGAGGGTATTGTTAATAATGTTGTATTCCCTACTGGTTCTGCATTGTTTGAAAATGACCTTTATCTCTACTACGGCGCCGCTGACAAACATATTGCAGTCGCAAAAATGAATATCAATGAATTACTTCTTGAATTAAAAAAACAACCATAAATATACTATTGTCATGAGATTAGAGAAAGGATTAAAAATGCTGATTGTAAGTTCTTATCCGCCTCGGGAGTGTGGATTAGCTACTTTTTCAAATGATATCATTAACGCCGTAAAAATCGTCTTTGGGGACACTCTTCCTCTTGAAGTATGCGCCTTACAGAATAATGAAACTGAAAATAAATACAGTCAAGAAGTAACTTACACCCTTTCGGCAGCTAATCTGGATGATTATCGGTCCGTAGCTGAGAAAATAAATAAACGCAAAGACATTGGTCTTGTTTGTATCCAACATGAGTTTGGCCTTTTTGGAGGTGAATACGGTGATTACATCCTTGCCTTTATATTAGCTTTAAATAAACCAATTGCCACGATATTTCATACTGTTCTCCCTAATCCTGATGAAAAGAGAGAAAAAGTAGTTAATGCTATAGTTGATCTATCAGACTTAATTATTGTTCTCACAAAGAAATCAAAAGAGATTTTGACGATTTTTTATGACTGCCCCACTACAAAAATTCAAGTAATTCCTCATGGCAACCACAATGTATTGTGGGAACAAAAACAGGAGTTAAAAGACAGCTACAATTATTCTAACAGGATTGTGCTTTCCACCTTTGGACTTATCAGTGAGAATAAAAATATCGAAACAACCTTGTCAGCATTACCTCAAATCGTAAAAAAACATCCCAGTTTACTCTATTTAATAATTGGGAAAACACATCCCGAAATCATCAAAAAAGAAGGGGAAAAATACCGCAAAAAACTGGAGAAGATTGTGGAAGAAAACGATTTAGAAGATAATGTGATTTTTATTAATGAATACGTGGAGCTGAAACAACTGTTGGAATATTTGACATTATCTGACATCTATTTATTTTCATCGAAAGATCCAAACCAAGCTGTCAGTGGAACCTTTGCTTATGCCATGAGCTGTGGTTGTACTGTAATATCAACACCAATACCGCACGCAGTTGAAATGCTCTCGGATAGTACAGGAATTTTACTAACTAAATTTGACGACTCCGAAGAATTTAAAGAAGCAATATTAAGACTTATTGAAAATAAAGAGCAAAGGATTAATATGGGTAAGAATGCTTTTTCTGAGTCACACAGTACCTCTTGGGAAAATATTGCAATTCAATACAGGCTGTTATTTGACAAATTGACTAATAAAGAAGAGGACTTAAACTTCTGTTTTCCACCAATAAAATTGGATCATATAATAGAAATGACAACTGATTTTGGCATACTCCAATTTTCGAAATTTAGCCAACCTGATCCTGAATCAGGATACACATTAGATGATAATGCAAGAGCTTTAATAAATATGGTAATGTATCATAAAATTAAGCCTGACGATGAAACCTTGTCATTAGCAAACACCTATTTAAAATATATAGAAGGGATCCAAAGACCAAACGGCTGGTTTGATAATTACAAAGACTATAACAACGAATTAACCAGTCAAAATTATGACGTCAATCTCGAAGATGCCAATGGAAGAGCTTTATGGAGTCTAGGAACGACCCTCGCACATAAAAACACACTCCCAGTGGAAATAGTTGTAAGAGCAAAAAGATGTTGGGACAAAGCGATTGTACAAATCGATGAATTCAGTTCTCCAAGAGCAATAGCTTATGCTCTAAAAGGTCTTTATAACTACTATTCTGTTTATAAAGATCCGGAAATTGAAAAAAAAATAGGGAACCTGGCAGACGAATTATTGCGCCATTATCATATTAATTCAGATGCAAATTGGTGTTGGTATGAAGATTATATGACCTATGCTAATAATGTATTACCTGAAGCAATGATGCATAGTTACCTAGTTACCGGAAAGATGAAGTATAAAAAAATAGCACTAATTACATTTGACTTTCTGCTATCCCATTATTTCATGAAAGGACAACTTAAGGTAATCTCAAACAGAGGATGGTTTAAAAAACAAAACGAAAGAAATTTTTATGGAGAACAACCCATTGAAGTAGCGACTACAATTATCGCTTTAGATTTATTTTATGAGGTTACCAAAAATACAAAATACAAAGATCAACTAAAGTTAGCGTTCGTTTGGTTTTTAGGTAATAATCACCTGAAACAAATTATGTATAACCCAGAAAATGGCGCTTCGTATGACGGACTTGAAGACAAACACATCAATATAAATCAAGGGGCTGAGTCAACCTTGTGTTTTTTTAAAGCTCGTTTAATAATGGAAAAACATGCTTAATTATAACTACCTTTAGTTCTTTATGCAAAAAGAAGCGATTGCATAATTTAGAAACTAGAGTATTCACTTACAGTTTATTAGTCTCAAAAAACAAGACTAATCCACAAATATATCATTATATTTAAAAATATATTTATGTTTTGACAAGCTAATGTATTATATTTCAGAAAATAGATCTCCATTATCACTAGTGGAAACCATTAAAAATTAAAAAATATAATTAATTTTCTATGACAATTATAATTTCACTTTGCCTACTGTTGCTTATCGCATACTTATTTGACCTTACGGCATCAAGGACAAAAATACCTTCAGTTATATTACTGTTACTGCTAGGCTGGGTCGTTAGAGAAGCAACACTTTTACTTGATATAGATTTACCTGACCTTTCTGCTACTCTACCTGTATTAGGTACAATTGGACTTATACTAATTGTATTGGAAGGCTCATTGGAACTGGAACTCAACAAATCTAAAGTGAGTTTGATAAAAAAATCATCTATAGGTGCTTTCCTTCCTTTGATTGTATTAGCTTTTTCTCTTGCCTACTTACTGCAGTATTACGGAGGATATTCCTTTAGATCCAGCCTGATCAATGCGATCCCATTTTGTGTGATTAGTAGTGCCATTGCGATTCCAAGCGTAAGAAACCTTTCTTCGAGCCAAAAAGAATTTATCATTTACGAAAGTAGTTTATCTGATATTTTTGGTGTGGTTTTTTTCAATTTCATAGCATACAACACCAGTTTTGGCTTAGAAACATTTGGCTATTTTTGTTTAGAAATACTAATTATAATTGCAATCTCTTTTGTAGCAACGATATTACTGTCGTTCCTTCTAAATAAAATCGAACATCATATTAAATTTGTTCCAATCGTGCTGCTAATTATATTAATTTATGAAGTATCAAAAATATTCCATTTACCGGCACTTATTTTTATTCTGGTATTTGGATTGTCAATTGGTAATTTAGATGAATTAAGACACTACAAATGGACTCAACAGTTTAGACTTGACCTATTGAACAAGGAAGTTATTAAGTTTAAAGAATTGATAATTGAAGCGACCTTCTTAGTTAGAGCATTATTCTTTCTTTTATTTGGGTATTTGATTAAAACTACTGAAATTGTAAATCCAGATACGTTTATCTGGGCTCTAGGAATTGTAGTAATGCTTTTTATTTTACGTTTCATTCAGCTAAAAATTTCTAAAATGCCTTTATTTCCTTTGCTTTTTGTAGCACCTAGAGGGCTTATTACAATCTTGCTATTCCTAGGTATAGCTCCAGAACATTCGATCTTGTTAGTTAACAAATCATTGATTATTCAGGTAATCCTGATTACGGCAATTATAATGATGATTGGTTTAATGATAACAGCTAAAAAGAGAAAAACAATTCTAGAAGAAAAAAGGAAAGCAAAAGAAGCCGAACTTGGTGAAAACGTAGAAGTATAAAACATAAAAATCCGCCACTTGGCGGATTTTTTCATTTAAATACTTTTTAAAGCATCTATCAATAAATCTATATCTTCTTTAGAATTGTAATGACTAAAAGAAATGCGCAAACTTGGTTTTCTTAAGTCTTCATCAGAAAGCATTTCAGCTAATACATGAGAAGCTCTAATACTTCCGCTCTGACAAGCACTTCCTCGAGACACTGCAATGCCTTTCATATCTAAGTGAAATAATATCATAGCCGTTTTTTCCTTAGTAAAAGGCAATAAAACATTCAGCATATTGTAAAAACCGTCTTGACTTCCATTGACAATAAATCCAGGAAAATCTATTTCAAGTCGTTCAATTAAATACTTCTTCAATTCGGAAATATGAGTTCTTTCGGTCTCTAAATTGGTATAAGAAACCTCCAAAGCTCTTGCCATACCCGCAATTTGGTGCACTGCTTCTGTCCCTGCACGCAATCCCTTTTCTTGCTCGCCACCATAAAACAAAGGCTGTAAACCCGAATTTTTTCGCACAAATGCAAATCCCACTCCTTTTGGTCCGTGGAATTTATGAGCACTAGCTACCAAGAAATCAATAGGTAACTCCTGCAGGTCAATTTCTTTCTTTCCAATGGATTGAACTGTATCAGAATGCAACAGCGCATTGTATTGCTTGCATATAGGCGCGACTCTACTTAGGTCTAAAACGGTTCCTATTTCATTGTTAACATGCATTAGACTCACTAGAGTCTTCTGATTTTGTGACAACAATTCTACCAAATTGGTGATATCAACTTCTCCATTTGGCTTGACCGCGACATAATCTACTTGAATATCAAATTCTTTTTGCAAAGCCTGAACCGTATATAAAACGGCATGATGCTCAATTTTACTGGTTATAATCCGTCTTACTTTCAAATCTGCTACAGCAGATCGAAGGATCCAATTATTAGCTTCCGTACCACAAGATGTAAAAATAATTTCTTGTGCAGCAGCATTCAACTGCTTGGCAATTGATTTTCTAGAAAGTTCTAAAATACTTTTTGCATTCCTACCAAAACTGTGTGTTGAAGAAGGATTTCCAAAATCTTCTGCCATTACTTTCATCATTTCTTGAATGACTTCAGGTCTTATAGCTGTCGTTGACGCGTTATCGAGATATGTTTTTTTCATTACTGCAAAGTTATGAAATATCAATTGTGTATTCTCCAATATCAATTGTCATTTTTTTAGCTATTTTTGTAAAAATATATTTTACGATGAAAAGAGTTTTGAGCCTATTGGTTTTTGTGTTGTTATTAAATGGTTGCGATGACGGTAATTTAATTCAAGAAGACATTGATTTTGAAGATGTAACAACCCAAAGTTGCACTGATAACAATCTTATTTACAAATTAAATGATAAAGAAGCACTGATTCTTGATATTCCTTCTACCTCATTTACAACTGAACCTTCAGCCACAGATACCCCAACTATAATTGATATAAGCTCAACAAATAGAGTTGTTTACCGACTTTATAACGGTACAGTCTCTACAGATAACATTTGCGAAACAATTCCTGCCGCAACTCCTTACGTAACAGAACAATGGAGTGCAACAGCTGGCAAAATACAAATTTTCACCACGGCGGTAAAAACAGTAAACACAACGACAAATAGCACCCGAATTACAGGCTATAATCACAACATCGTTTTCAAAAACATCACTTTTGCTACCACTAACGGGAACCAAGTTTATGAAACATTCGCTTTTGGAGATTACGTAACTACAGCAACAACTTTACCTTTACTTTTTGATGAAACTGTAGAAAAATGCAGCTCTTCTAATTTAGTTTACAACTACACTACTAGCGAAGCATTAATGCTTAATATAGACCCAAGTCTAATTGTTAACGAAGTAACACCATTAAATACTCCACGCACAGGAATTATTGGAACGACTAAAAACATCCTTACCTACCGTTTATTTTCAGGGTTACTAACCTCCTCTTATTTTTGCAATACAACAACTCCTACTACTCCTAGTGTAAGTCAAGAATGGAATGGTGTAGCTGGTGTTACAGGAACAAGTGGTATCATAGAAGTAACTACTACAACGAATGGACCTGGAAATTACAAACATACTATTATCATTAAAAAAGCAACTTTAAAGAAAGGGACTAATAGTTTTTTATTGGGTGATAGTTTCACTTACGGAGTCTTATTAACCTCTAATTAACTGACCTGTTTTACCCTCAAAAACAACCATAAAAAAGTTCCGTTTGTACATTACAAACGGAACTTTTTTATTTAAAAGGTAGCGCTTTATTTGCTGTTTTGCTTAATAAAAACCTCGGTGGCACCCTGTCCATATTTTTGATAATTACCTTCCTGAAAAGCAATATTGTCATAACGACCTAATAAAAAATCCAGCTCTGCTTTTAGCACTCCTTCACCAACACCATGAATAAAAACAATTTTCGGAATACGGTTGCGAATAGCAAATTCGATATGACGTTTAGCAGTTTCAGATTGCAAAGTAAGAATGTCATAATTTGACATCCCATGTTTGTTAGGCACTAGTTTTTCAATGTGTAAATCGAATTCTGGCGCTGATCTTTCGTTTTTATCTTTGCGTTCTTTAACAAAACTTCTCGGTTTTGGGATCGCTTTTTCCCTTTCGATTTCATCTCTACTAATTCTTCTAATAGAGTCCATTAAATTACTGGTTTCGTTCATGTTAAGTAATTCATTGACAAAAAATGTCATCATGAATCCGTCCTCTGTTTCGATCGTAACTTCTTTATCTTTCACAGATACGACTACTCCATTTATGGCTTCGTCAAGTACTGAAACTTTATCTCCTTTATTAAACATCTTTATCTTCTTTATCTTCTTTATCTTCTTTATCTTGATTTTTACTTGGCGTTTTAGCACTCAGTTGCATCATGCCAAACATAAACACAGCAATTGCTACTACGGTTATATAAACATTTTTTTCGGCACTTACCTGCTCAAAGAATGCAACAAGTATTGCAATAATCATCATTGGAATTATTAATTTTTTCATTTCTTTACCTATCAGATTCCAAATGTAATAAATTAAAAATTGACCCTCTTTTTTATTAAATGGTTTGCTGAAAATTTGTAAATTGTAAAAAAAATAAAACCCTTGAATTTAGAAAAATATATGATTCCTTGTCTAAGCAAAACACTCTTTGGAGTGGAGTGTTTGGGTTGCGGTTTTCAACGTTCATTCTTATTACTTTTACAAGGAGATTTTACCGCTTCTTTCCAAATGTATCCTGCCCTATTTACCTCGCTTTTATTTCTAGGTCTTCTTGGTTTTCATCTTATTTACAAAGGAATTATTTCTCAAAAATTAATTCTAGTCGTGGCTCTTATTAATGTTCTATTTATGATTGCTGGTTACTTTTACAAACACTTTTAAATAAGTTCGAATGCCAACAATTCATCTCCTTTATTTACTGACCTTATTAAAAATATTATTCCTCATCTCGATTTGTATCTTTTGAATTTCTATTAATTCTTCTTGTGGGTGTCGGATTAAGTGATTCAGTTTTTCGTGAAGCATTCTAAATTCAAGTTCCAATTTTAGATTAATCATTTAATCCCTTCTCTGGCTTTCCCAGTCTTTTCTTCTTGGTGGTTTTACCTCATCATAATAACACGAGCTTGCAAATTAGCTAAATCGCTTGAAATCTATTTCTCCATAAATAGATTCAGTGCTGTAGCAAATAAAGATAGCACCTTCGTAAAAAGTGGAAAGTCATTTTGTATTAATGATAAAATTGGATTTTGAATTATTTCCCCTGATTTTTAATCTTCTAAAGGGAATTCGACATTTGAGAAATCACAACCAAAAGCAGAAATACTTGACATCTTTGTTTTTTTTTACTGGGATAATTTAAGTATTTTAAAAATAACAGCTCCTGCACGTATTAAAACTTAAATCAGCACTCTTCTACTCAGACTATGAGTCGTTATTAGAGTTTAATTCAAAATAGTTCAATATATTTGTTTCGTCTAATTTTTTTAAGATAAAAAAAACAAAATAATGAGCAACAAGCACCTTCATTTTCACTTTAGCCTATCAATTTCTTTAGGAAATTGTTGTTGCCGTTACTAATTACGTCGTACTTTAGGCCTTTTCTATTAACCATTCAATCTCATAATCATGACAAAAGATCTGATTATTAAAAATATAATCTCATTAAAGAAGCATTCCTCAATTAATTATGGAATCAAAACAAAAATAGAAAATTTTACTGAAAAATTATTCTATACTTTATTCGATTCTAATGCTCATTTGAGCGAAAGCATTGACGAACTTGAAATTTTTTTCAAAGAAATTTCAATAATTGCCTGTAAAAAACCAAAAGGAATCTGTGATTCCATATGGGATCAGTTTTTGGAAAAATTGCCTTTAGTTCTTGAAAAGATAAATCAAGATGCTAATTTTTTTCTAGAAAATGACCCTGCCTCTAATAGCATCGAAGAAGTATACCTTGGCTATCCTGGATTCTATGCCGTTGCGATTTATAGACTGAGCCACGAGCTCTATCTTCTAGACCTACTCCTGTTTTCCAGATTGATGAGCGAATATGCGCATCGAATTACTGGAACGGATATTCATGCTGGTGCCAGCATAGACTCACCCATTTTTATCGATCATGCCACTGGTATCGTCATTGGAGAAACAACAGTCATTGCAAAATATGTAAAAATATACCAAGGAGTTACCTTAGGGGCACTGAGTGTCAGCAAAGACATGAAAAATGCAAAAAGACATCCTACGGTGGAGGAAAACGTTTGTATTTATGCTAACGCTACCATATTAGGAGGAAACACCTTAATAGGTAAAAACAGTATCATTGGTGGAAACTCTTGGGTTACTAAATCTATTCCAGAAAATTCACTCGTTACAAACACTACAACTACAGAAGTAAAAATAAAAGAATTAAGATAGCATGGACCCTAAAAAACTATTAGACCTGATTGGCAATACCCCCTTGGTAGAAAGCGTCAATTTGATTAAAAATAAGAATGTGAAATTATTGTTGAAGCTCGAAGGAAACAATCCTGGAGGTTCTGTAAAAGATCGTGCTGCCTATAATATGATTGTATCCGCTTTAGAAAGAGGCGACATCAAAAAAGGAGATAAATTGATTGAAGCCACTAGTGGAAATACGGGAATCGCATTAGCTATGATTGCCCAATTACTAAATATAGATATCGAACTCGTATTACCCGAAGATTCGACTAAAGAACGTACTCAAACCATGCGTGCTTACGGCGCAACAGTAATCCTTACTCCTGCCAAAGAAGGAATCCTAGGCTCTAGAGATTATGCTGACAAAAAAGTAGCTGAAGGCGGTTATATCATGTTAAACCAGTTTGCTAATGACGACAACTGGAAAGCCCACTATAAAACGACTGGTCCAGAGATATGGAATGATACACATGGTACCGTAACTCATTTTGTTGCTGCCATGGGGACTACAGGTACCATTATGGGAACGTCTACCTATTTGAAAGAACAAAATTCAAATGTACAGATAGTTGGTGCACAACCGAGCGATGGTTCTCAAATTCCGGGTATTCGAAAATGGCCTCAGGAATATTTGCCTAAAATATTTGATGCTTCAAAAGTAGACCGTGTTATGGAAGTAAGCGAAACTGAAGCACGGGCAATGACTAAGCGTCTCGCACTCGAAGAAGGTGTTTTTGCAGGTATGAGTAGCGGGGGTTCTGTGGCAGCAGCCGTAAAAATAGCCGAAGAACTAGAATCAGGTGTGATCGTAGCTATAATCTGCGACCGCGGCGATCGTTATTTGTCTTCTGATTTATTTGACTAATAGCCACATTTCATGATCCAAATTATACGAACAACTCCAGATAATCCTGATTTTATTAAATTAATTGCGCTTCTTGATAAAGACATTCAACTTCGAGATGGCGAAGACCATAGTTTTTATGATCAATTCAATAAAACCGACAGTATAAAAAACGCAGTAGTTGCTTATGAAGATGATAAAGCGTTAGGCTGTGGTGCTTTTAAAGTATATGAGGGCAGCACTGCCGAAGTAAAAAGAATGTTTGTCATTCCAGAGAGTCGCGGCAAAAATATCGCCTCTAAGGTATTGGCAGAATTAGAATCTTGGGCCAAAGAATTATCGTTTTCCAGTTGTATTCTGGAAACAGGTAAAAAGTATCCGGAAGCTATTGCCTTATACAAAAAGAACGGTTATTCTATTACCACTAATTATGGTCAATATAAAGATATAGACGATAGTGTTTGTTTTAGCAAATCAATCTCCTAAAAGGTTTTCCAATAAAAAAGTCTCCATTTAGTAAAATGGAGACTTTTTTTCTTATAATTTAAACTACTATTTTACAACAACGTGGCAGTTGTAGAAATGGCAGCGTTCAGTAATTTAGAAATTGGGCAATTTTTCTCTGCTTTTGTAACGTGTTGTTGAAAAGCATCGTCAGAAATCCCTTTTATTTTAGCGCTTACCGTTAAATGAGAACTAATAATTGCTCCATCCACTAAATCAATATCGCATTTAGTCTCAATACTTTCAATTTCAAAACCTTCTTCTGTAATATAAGCAGAAAGTTGCATTGTAAAGCAACCAGAATGAGCCGCAGCTACTAATTCCTCAGGATTCGTCCCTACTCCTTCTTCAAAACGGGATTTGAATGAATATTGTGTATTTTCTAATGTTTTACTTTGTGTTGTCAATTTTCCAGCTCCTTCTTTAAGAGAACCATTCCATACTGCTGTTGCGTTTCTTTTCATAATTCTGATTTTTTTAATTTACTCAAATTTAAGACTTTAAAAATGTAGTACTTTAACTTAACTATTATTTTAACTAAATTTTAAAAGTTATTAAAAACCAAAACTGACTAGAAGCAGATTAGCCCTTACAATAAGCGAATCACTTAATCACCTTAATTATTTTTATAGCGGTGAAAGCAGTTCTAAAAGAATTTTGAGAGAATCAACAACTTATCCATCAAAGGATATTGTAAAAATTGCACCTTTATTTTTGCCTCGACTTGAAGCCTCAAGTCGTCCTAGGTTTTTTTCTATAATTTTGCGACACAAATACAGTCCTATTCCCGTTGATGCTTCATTTGAAGTTCCCAGCTGGCTCATCATCGTGAATTTCTTGAATAACTCCTCACTTTTGCTTTGTTCAAAACCGATACCATGGTCCATAACGGCGACATATAACTTTTCTTTCTCGAAATAGATTCTCAGAGTAATAACGCTATCAGGAAAAGAGAATTTTATAGCATTATCAATTAAATTAACTAAAACACGAATTAATAATTCCTGATCAATTTTTAGCTTCAATTTGTCAACTTCTATAAATGTGTTCAACTTGATTCGTTTTATCTTTAATAAACGAGCTACTTGACTCTCTACATAAGCTACCACACTATAAAAACGTATTGTTTTGTTTTCTACGGGACCTTTCAAAACCTCATCTTGTTCCTTCAATAATTTTATTATATTTTCGATATACTGAAACTGCTGATTACCCGATTGATATATTAACTCAGCTAATTCTTTAATGGATTCTGATGGATTCTCCTCTAAAATAAGCATTGCTAAAGACTGTGGATTTCCTGCAAAATTTTTAAGATCATGAGAAAGCAAATAGATTAAATCCTGTTTCTCCTGAATGAAGTTTTCATTATCCTGAATCGTTTCGTTAATATTGCGCATTAACAAACCGGCTTGATCATAATATTTAGCAGGTAAAAAAGAGAACGTTCTATCCTTCCTGTATTCTTCTAATGCAGTTGAAGCCAACCCTATTGGTTTTATCAAGCGCTTTAAAAGAAACAACGTAATTCCGGAGGCAACGATTGTAACAACCAATGAAAAGATAAAAATAGTATTCGCTGACACTGTGAAATTCCCATAAAGAATAAAAAACAACATCATGATCAACGGAAGGTGAATTCCAACAAAAGCAACAAAAAGAAATTTAGAGGCATAACTTTTCTTCAAAAAGCGAATTTTTGATAGTTTTTTATAGAAGCTAAGGTTGTCCATCTGTATTTTGATTTACTTAAAGAGATGTACGATAAAAGAAACCTTTTAGATTTAGCACCCATAAAAATTATTCCACTAAAAGTATTAAGTTTGTTTATCAAAACACATTGTTTAATGGCAACTAACTAAATTGTTTCCTATGAAAAATTTCAACTCTCTTTTTGCAATTCTACTTTTAACTTTCTTTATGACACAAAAACTAAAGGCACAAGATTGGCCCAATTTAAACAAATACCAAAAAGAAAATTTAGCATTGTCAACACCCACAGTGGGACAAAATAGAGTTGTATTTATGGGAGACTCAATAACAGAATTTTGGAGCACTGTTGACGGAACTTATTTTCAAGGAAAACCTTATGTAAATCGAGGTATCAGCGGACAAACAACACCGCAAATGCTGATTCGATTCAGAGCTGATGTTATTGACTTAAAACCAAGTGTAGTGGTCATTCTGGCTGGAATTAATGATATTGCCGGAAACACGGGACCAGCAACCTTAGATATGATTACAAACAATATTTTTTCTATGGTAGAATTGGCGAAAGCCCATAAAATTAAAGTTGTACTTTGTTCCGTTTTGCCTGCTTTTGATTTCCCATGGAAGCCTAATCAACAACCCGCTGATAAAATCACCGCATTAAATGAAATCTTAATCAATTATGCTGATACAAACAACCTTGTTTATCTTGACTATTATGCTACTATGGTTGACGAACGTAAAGGTTTACAAGCTGAATATTCTGAAGATGGAGTACACCCAAATAAAAGAGGTTACCAAGTAATGGAGCCTTTTGCAGATAACGCCATTGCACTGGCACTATCCATGAAATAATTATTTATTATTTTTATTGTTTTTATTAAGAAAATTACTAGTTTTGAACCTGCTAAAATCAGCCAATACAAAATAACCTATTTATGAAAATTTTAAAAATTATTCTCTTATCATCTTGTGCTTTATTATTAAATAGCTGCGCATCAAGCTTCCATCCCATCAATCCTCCAAGTTTGAATTATCTTTCAAAAAACACAAATAGCGGAGTCACTTTTGAATATAAATACAATTTGCTGGAAAAAAAATACGCCAAAAAGGAGCACAAAAAAAACGTAAAACTAGTTGCAATTAAAATCACTAATAATACAGAGAATGATTTAGTCTTTGGAAGGGACATTACCTTAACGTATGACGACAATACTATGCTTTCTATAATGGAAAAAGAAACAGTCTACAGAATGTTAAAACAAAGTCCTACTTCTTATTTGTGGTATTTACTTTTGGCTCCAGTACAATTTATGAAAACCGAAACCAATTCCTACGGCTATAGCGAAACCAAGAGTTCGTTTCCTATAGGTTTAATTCTTGGACCAGGTTTAGCAGGTGGAAATATGATTGCTGCAAGTTCTGCCAATAAAAAATTCAACACTGACTTGAATGACTACAACATCAATGGAAAAACTATAAAAAAGGGAGAAACTACCTATGGCTTAATTGGTGTCAACTCTACCAATTTTGATTCTATAAAAATAAAAATGTAGTGGTTCTAAATGGTTAACTACAATCTTAATCGCTATTTTTAAAATAAAGCATAAAAGCCCAAATCACACGATTTTGGGCTTTTATATTTTAAACCAATGTGCTTTAAAATTGGTTTATAACATCGTTTTTTGAGAAACAATACTTTTACAGTCGTTACTGACTAGAAATTAAAACCTCCTAAAAACAAAAACCCAATCCGTAATGAAAAGGATTGGGTTTTTAGTATAAAAATCATTTGCTATTATTTCACAACAGAAAATATAATTTTAGAATCATCATATACACGTTGTGTTTGCTTTTTAAAATCTTCTGGCTTTGCATAAAAGATATTCTCTACATAAGTTTGCGGATTCAAGTCTATCAATGGAAACCAAGTGCTTTGAATTTGGATTTGAATTTTATGTCCTTTCTTGAATGTGTGCATCACATCTTGCAATTTGATATTCACCGCTGTTTTTTGATTTGCTATAAAAGGTTCCGGATTGATGAAACTATTTCTAAAACGACCTCTCATCACTTCGCTGCGCACCATCATATGGTAATTACTCATTTTTAAATAAGGAGCTACTTCTGGCGTTTCTGGTTCATCATTAGGAAAAACATCAATTACTTTTACAATCCAGTCAGAATCTGTTCCTGTAGTAGAAACCTGCAATTGTGCTAAGATATCGCCGGCCAAAGTCATATTGTTTTCTAAAACCTCGGTTTCATATACCAAAACATCAGGGCGACGTGCGGCGAAACGCTGGTCATCGGTCATGTATTTTCTTGGCGTGATTCCTTTTTGATTGATATCTTCGGTAAACGGAACTGGTTTTTTAGGATCACTGATGAACTCTTGAAGACCAACACCATTTTGTGATGCGGTCATTAATTTATCCTGTGCCAAATAAAAGCTTTCTTTAGCTGCATTTTTTGGTGGCCAAACATTATACGATTTCCAATCTTTAGATCCAGTATCAAAAACATAAGCCTCCGGTAGCGTGTTTTCTCCTTTGCCATTGTCTTTTAAGAAATGACGGAAAAATTTAGCTTCAATATTTTTTTGAAAAAATCCAGAAATACTATCCCCAAAGTTTATGTTACCAATAACAGCTTGCGCTCCATTTCTTGCCCAGTCACCATGACTCCAAGGTCCCATAACAATCGTATTGTAGTTTTTACTACTTTTTTCAATCGCCTGGTACGTATTTAAAGGACCGTATAAATCCTCGGCATCAAACCAACCTCCTACAGTCATAACTGCAGGTTTAATATCTTTTAAATGTTGCAGAATCCCACGCTTTTGCCAAAAATCATCATAACTAGAATGGTCTTTTAGCTGTTGCCAAAATTCATTGTCTTTGCCATAGAATTTATCTAAGTTAGACAAAGGTCCTGCATCCAGAAAAAACTGATAATCATCTTTAGTTCCTAAGTCAGGCAATTGGTACCAAGATTTGCTGGTTTTTTCTGATTTTTGGATACCAAATAAAGGTGTCGCTTTCCAATAGCTCAATAAATAAGCGCCATTGTGATGAAAATCATCAAAAAAGAAATCGCTAATACAAGCCTGAGGCGAAACTGCTTTTAAAGCAGGATGATTACTCAACAACGAATAAGTAGAGTAAAATCCAGGGTATGAAATTCCCCAAACACCTACATTCCCGTTATTGTTTCCCACATTTTTAACTAACCAATCGATCGTATCATAAGTGTCTGACGCTTCATCTATTTGGCTTTTTCCTTTTTTATTAGGGATAAAAGCACGCATGTTATCATACAAGCCATCGCTCATCCAGCGCCCGCGTACATCTTGATAGACCACAATATACCCTTCTTTCATCATGGTTTCACTGGGACCTATGCTCTTTTTAAATTCATTTTCCCCATAAGGAGCGCAGCTGTAAGGCGTACGTTGCATAATGATTGGGTACTTTTTTGAAAGATCTTTTGGTGTGTAAATGGCCGTAAACAAAGTAGCTCCGTCTCGCATTTTTATTTGCACCTCTTTCTTAGTGTAGCTTTCGCCAACTTTGCTTGGTGTATTGTCTTGGGCAAAAACGCCAGTTGTAATTGCGAAAAACGCAATGAATAATAGTTTTTTCATGTAAATAGTAGCTAATTATAGAACCGTAAAGATATTTAGAATAATAGTATAATAAAACATCCTGTGAGAGAATTTTGAGATATCATTAAAAGTGGGTATTGTGGGAGTGGTTTTTAAATTGTCTATTTACGTTTAAGTAAATAATGTATTAAAACACGTATGTTCTTGATGTTATTTACGAGTTACCAGCAAGCAAAAAAAAAAACAGACGTACGTCCAAAAATTATAAAAATGAGTATTAGACATTTTGATATTGAAATTGAATCTGGAAATCCCTTCGCTAACTGTAAATTAGATAGACAAAAATACGCAAATGTATTACTAGATTTAGTTAACTCTTATTCAAGTGGTTTTGTTTTAGCTATAAACAATAAATGGGGAACTGGAAAAACTACATTTATAAAAATGTGGGAGCAAGATTTAAAAGATAAAGAATACCAAACTGTTTACTTTAACGCTTGGGAAAATGATTTCGAAAACAATCCATTAACAGCTTTAATGGGCGAGTTAAAAAATATCACAACTACATCCACTGAACCTAAATTTAAAGTTGCCTTAAAAAATGCTTCCATATTATCAAAACACATTGCTCCTATTATAGTACAATCAATTGCTGATAAATACATAAATACAAAGGAAATTAAAGATGCCATAGTCAATGTTACAAAAGGTATAAATGATGTTTTTGAAAATGAGGTTAACGATTATGCGAAAAAGAAAAAAGGAATTATAGATTTTCGCAAAAGCCTTTCAGAATTTATTACAAAGACAAATAAGGATAAACCACTTATATTTTTAATTGACGAACTTGATCGTTGCAGACCAGATTATGCCGTTTCTATTTTAGAGCAAATAAAACATTTTTTTTCAGTACCAAATATTGTTTTCGTACTATCAATTGATAAAATTCAGCTTGGAAATTCAGTCAAAGGAGTTTATGGAAGTGACCGAATTGACGCTGATGAATATTTAAGACGATTTATCGATATTGAGTATTCTATTCCCGAGCCTGAAAGTGAAATATTTCATAAATATTTGTATAACTACTTTGAATTTGATCAGTTTTTTATTTCTGAAAACCGAAAAAAATTCAGAGAACTTGAAAATGATAAAAGTAATTTTCAAGGAATCTGTTCTGTGTTATTTTCAAATGGTTTAATATCATTACGCCAACAAGAAAAAATATTTTCACATTCAAGACTAGCTTTACGTTCATTTGAAAGTAATAACTACGTCATCCCACAACTTTTTCTATTTTTGGTGTATATCAAAACAATTCATGAAGATTTATATCAGAAAATAAATAGCAAAGCATTAACCATTGAAGAATTACAAAAAGATTTTTTTGAAATTATAAAAGGAAAAACTAATGACGATAATGAGAGAAAAGTTATTCAACTTGAAGTTTATTTAATAAATACCTACAATAATTATATAAGCTTTCCATATTCAAGAAAAAGGATATATGAATATGATAATAGTACAAATAAGAATAAACTTTTAATTAAGTCAATAATAGATAAAACAGAAAATGGAGATTATTTTTTAAGTATACTAGAGAATATGAGTAGATATGAAAGTATTGAAGGTGTAAGTATTGAACACCTTTTAAAAAAAATAAATTTAACAGAAGTATTTAAGTAACGCCCTAATTGCCAGCTGGTAACCGCCATTTTGATATAGCTGGAATTTAGTGGAATTATCGTTTCGCATCAAGTTTTCGTTAAGCCGAAAATTGAGCGGTTACGAACTTCCAGCCATCTCAAAGTGGCATAACGTTGGCAATAACATTAACCCCCGCTACCACACGAATCCTTTAGTGTGGTACGTTGTCAGAAAACAAAGTATTACTTTATATGAGACAATGTCATTAAGGTGACGAATAAATAATACTGATTATGCGATTTCTGCTGATGGTCAAAATTACAAATAAACCTCTAATGCGTAGAAATACAAATATAACGACATCAATGATTTTCAACTTGTTGCCAGAAAAAAGCACGTAAAATGCTGTAACAAAATAGCCACAACTTCGTCTTGTTTATAAATAACCTCTTACCTATGAAAACTACGTTAATTTCTACATTTTTTACTTTGCTTTTGTTCCAACTAGCATTAGCACAAAATACAAAAGGTAAAATCATTGATGCGGCAACAGGAGAAAGTATTCCGTATGCTAATATTAAGGTAAACGAATCGGAGAACTTAGTTTCTAATGGTGAAGGCTATTTTACACTCTCAGAAAATAACAGTCAAGATGCAACGCTGCTTACAATTTCGTATTTGGGTTTTGTTAATCAACAATTAACTGTGGCCGAATTAAAAAAGCTTGATTTTACAATTAAACTCCTGCCTGGCGTTTACGAACTGGATGATGTTGAAGTGTCTAACAAAAAACCAAATCCCTACGAGATTATGGCAAATGTAAAAGCCAACTTGAGTCGTAATTATACAACTGGGGAGAAAGGGTCTAAAGAAATGTTCTTTTATAGAACCTCTAGTTATTTTAATCCTTCTATCATTGATGTCGAAATTGACAAATCAACTGGTTTTAACAAGCAAGCATTATCAAAAATCAACAATGACCTGCAGTCTTTTTCTACTAAATTAATTAAGCATCCACCAGTATCATTTACTGATATCCTTTGTAATTACTATTCGGTTAAAACAAAAAAAGCAGATAAGTTTGTGTTTACCTCAAAACTAGATGTTTTAAAGGCAACTGTTTTAAAAAATGAAGGAGAGTCTACTTCCTTAGACGATTTAGAAAAAAAAGGAAGAAACCTGATGCTACAGCACCTCGATACTACTAAATTTTACCGCATAAAAAGCGGACTTATAGGATCAAGAGATACTATTTCGCTACGTAAAGACTTCAATAGAAAGAAAAAAACAGGTATTAATATAGAAGTAAGCAGCCAGCTAACTGCTACCAAAAGTAATCTGAACAGCTTTATGTATCAAAACAATTTGTTAAACAACAAGAGGTTTGATTTTATACAAAAACCAGAGTTATATGACTATACTTTTGAAGGCACGACCTACACTAATGAAAATGAATTTGCTTACGTTCTAACTTTTAAACCTCGAAGAAGCAAAGCCATGTATGTGGGTAAACTCTATATTTCTGAAACTGATTATGCGGTACTACGAACCGATTATGTCCTAGACGAAGGAGAAAAGGTGCATAATTTTAATATGAAGTTTCTTTTGGGAATTAAAGTATCTGAGAATGTTAGTAAAGGAACGATTATTTACAAAAAAAGAGCCGAAGACGACAACTACTACATGCAGTATGCCGCTACCGAAACTGGAAATTACTTTTATCTCAATCGTCCATTGAAGCTTATAGAGTTAACCAGCGGCGAAAAAGATGTATTGGCCCTTGATTTTAAAATAGAAGCCAATACTCGCAATAAAACAGAATTCCTAAATATGTCGCGTGCTGAAGCAACAGTTGCTGCCATTGAAAAAATTAAGGAACAGGACTTCAATTTTATAACTATTAAATCGTATGACCCAAAGATTTGGAAAGACTACAATGCTATTGAACCGTTACAAGAAATGAAACAGTTTAAAGCAATTAATTAAATTTAGCGACAGCATTAAAATCAAATACACTAATTTGAAAAATTAAAACAGCATAAATGATTTAGGGTCAAAAACCTAATCAGACAACAATCTTCACTTGAAATCTTATAAAATCAAACCTTTCTTGTAACAAAACATCCAAAACTTAAATAAAATGAAAAAAAGTAACTTCTTTCTAACTCTATTTATTATTGTTAGCATTTCGATTGTTTCTGCCCAAAAAAAGGAAGTTTATGTAAATGATGATTTAGAGTTGATCAGTAAACAAGAATACGACCGCAATTCAGGGGATGATTATTTTAATTTAAAATTTGATGCTGATTCTATTTACTTAAATGTTAGCGTTAAAAGAATTAAAAAAAATAAAATAAGTAACAGTCAACTCAATGCATTAAAATCAAATTTAGCCACTAGTTCTGCCTATTTTGATAAAGACGATATAATAGTTATCAATTATTACCCTGGTCAAGATGCCTATAATAGTAGCGGGGACAAAGAAATGACGAGAAAGAACTATCAAGAATACTTAAAAAGGCTTAAAAAGAACCAAAATATTAAACAGTTTTTCGTCTACAAATCACCCGAAGGAACAGCAGCATATGGAAATATTAACTGGATTAAGGATAAAAACAAATTAATAGAGACCATTTTTTTTGCCATTCATTACCCTTGTAATAGCACAGTTATAATAGATTCTAACGGTAATTATTATTCACATCGCGGAGAAAATAACGTTAGTGCAGTTTTTAAAATTTTGAAAGAAAAGAAAACATTCAAAAACACGGCAAACTGAATAACAAGTAAATTCACACCCTGTTTTAAAGTCCTTAAATCGTTTTCTTACAATTATAAAGTAAAAAGCAGTCTGTTCTCCTACTGCAGATATACTTTTAACTAAGTCGTATTGTTGTTTAAGTTGTTCATTTCTGATTATTATTGTCTTCCTTTTTTTCTCAATACTTTTTAAAGAGTTTTTAAAATTATGGATTTTTTTTATATTTATAAGGTCTATTTCTGTGTACACGACTTAGATATTAATCCATTATTTTCCATTGATGATACAACGAGAAGAAACACTCTTACTAGTTTTTCTCTTTCGATAAAAACTAATTTCAATTGTTGAATCTCCCTTTCTGGAACTGATGAAAGATTTAATTTTTCAAATCGTATGACCCAAAGATTTGGAAAGACTACAATGCTATCGAACCGTTGCAAGAAATGAAACAGCTTAAAGCGATTAATTAACGTGGTGAAATAGCTCACACTAACAATCTGGATATTCCGCTGCAAAGGTCGCCACGATTCCGCTACAAAGTACGCCACCCATTCCGCTACAAAGGTCGCCACGATTCCGCTGCAAAGTACGCCACTTATTCCGGAGCAAAGTACACCACTTTACTCCTGATTTAATACTTGTAAAGGACTGACATTCCGACACAAAGTACACCACTTTTCACAAGTCCATTATCTTACTAAGTAGAGATTTAACCGCCATTTAGCATAAGTTTGGTTTATAATCAAAAAACCGCTTGCATTATGGCAAATAAACCACTTAGTATGATTAAAATAAGGCAGATACTCTTATTCTTAGAGCGCGGTGTTTCACAGCGTACAATAGAAAAAGAAGTCAGGATTTCTAGAAAAACAATCGCCCTTTATTTGCTAAAATTTACGCAAACAGGAGTTGATTTTAAAGAATTATTAAAGCGTTCAGATCAGGAGCTTGTACAAATACTAGGCCTTTTAAAGCCTGTTGTATCGGAAAATACTGATCCCCGAAAAGTTCATTTTAATAATCTGATCGGTTACTTTAGCAAGGAACTTAATCGAACTGGTGTAACACGTCTATTACTTTGGGAAGAATATATTAAAGAATATCCTGAAGGTTTTCAATATTCTAGATTTTGTGAACTCTTACAGGATCAGGAGAAGGTAAACAATGCTGTAATGCATTTTGTCCATACTCCTGCAAAGCTGCTTGAAGTTGATTTTGCTGGGGATATGCTTCATTATGTTGATACTTCAACAGGTGAACTAATTGCATGCCCTGTATACGTTGCCATTCTTCCTTTTAGCGGTTATGGCTACGTAGAGGCTTTACCTGATGCAAAACTACCTCAAGTAGTTAAAGCCTTGAACCATACCATTGAATACTTTGGAGGAGTTCCCTTAACTGTTAAATCAGATAACATGAGGCAATGGGTATCCAAAAGTTGTAAATATGAACCTGTATTTACTGATATGCTCGAGCAATGGGCCAACCACAATAACATTGCTCTGCTCGCTGCCCGCCCGTATAAGCCCAAGGACAAGCCCTCTGTTGAGAATAATGTAAAGATTACCTATAGACGTATTTATGCCAGTCTACGAAATGATACTTTTCATAGTCTTGCTGAACTCAACAAGGCCATTAGAGAAAAACTTGATTACCATCATCAACTGAACTTTCAGAAGAAGGTATACAGTAGGCTTGAGTTGTTTAATAGTCAAGAGAAAACACTACTACAACCCCTTCCAGAATCCCCATACAGTATCAGACATTATACCAAAGCAAAGGTTCAGAAACATTACCATGTACTGGTGGGTGAAGACTGGCACTTTTATTCTGTTCCCTACCGCTACATTGGGAAGGAAGTACGTATTGCTTATGATCAGGATGTCGTAGAGATCTATTGCGATGCACAAAGGATTGCTGTACACACCAGGAATTATACCAGCCATGGTTATAGCAGCATCACAGAACATATGCCCGAGAGGCATAAGATCATTAAGAATCAACGAGGATGGAGTCCTGAATATTATCTCAAAAAAGCAGAAGAAAACGGTCCTTATACTTTTGATTTTTTTAAAAAAGTGATGAACAGTAAGCTTATAATTGATCAGGCTTATACAGCTTGTTTGGGGCTGTTGAGACTCATGAGTTCCTATGGTAACATTCGAATGGAAGCTGCATGTAAACGTGCATTAAGTGGTCACAAATTTAGCTATGGTGTTATCAAAAACATTCTTGAAAACAATATGGATTTACTAGAAGAAGAGGCTCCTATCGAGTTCCGTATCCCTGATCACAGTAATATCAGAGGCCCTGAAGCCTATAATTAAATAACTTATAAAACCTTTATAAATGAACACACAAAACACATTAGAACAGCTCAAAGGTCTTAAATTGACAGGCATGGCTAAAAGGTATGAAGCTGCATTATCTCTTCCTGTACATGAACAAGAGGATGTTCATTCTCTCATAGCCATGCTTACTCAAGCCGAAGTGGAATATAGAGATTACTCCAGAACACAGAAGTATCTAAAAGCAAGTAAACTCCGTTATCATGCCTTACCAGAAGATATCATTTGTAATACAGAAAGAGGTATTACCAGAGAGCAACTACTCAGACTATCTGACGGCATGTTTATAGAAAAGGGAGAGAATGTCCTGATAACTGGTGCCACTGGTTGTGGTAAATCTTTTATGGCCTGCGCCTTGGGGCGCAGTGCTTGTTTACTTGGCTATCGAACCTTATATTTTAGCATGAACAAGTTTATGGATGCCTTGACTCAAGCTCGACTTGATGGATCGTACTTAAAATGGATCAAGAGTATCTCATTAAATAAGCTTCTAATATTGGATGATTTTGGACTAAAACCTTTGAATAATGATGCAAGGATTGCCTTACTAGATATCCTTGAAGATCGATACGGAATAGGATCAACTATGATTACTTCGCAGCTACCAGTAGACACTTGGTATAACTTCATCGAGGAACCAACTCTGGCCGATGCTATAATGGACAGATTGTCAGCTTCAGCACACAGAATTGCACTAACAGGAAAATCATTGAGAACTAAAAAAAATTATTAACTTTGAAAAAAATCATCTTTACCTAGTGATGATAAAGGACGATTTGACTGGCGTACTTTGCTCCGGAATAAATGGCGACCTTTGTCGCGGAATCGTGGGGTACTTTCGTCGGAATATCTACAATCCCTGTAATTTTTTAATACTGTTAAGAAAAACCCAATCATCAGGTTCTGTTCTTGTCTTCAATTGTGAATGTTACCTTTGTACAAAACAAATTAAAGTAATGATTCTACCCGACGAAAAATACTCCTACATAAAACTAGACCCTAGCTGGTTAACTGATTATTTTGGTATAGAACCTCAAATTGCGCATTACATCAATCTTCCAATACTCCTTTTAGGATTACTTCTTCTTTGTTTTATCGCCTGGCTTTTAACTAAGAAAATCATTGTTGGCTCCATACACAAACTATTTTTAAAAACGAAGATTACTTGGGACGACATCTTAGTTGAAAAAAAAATATTTGATAAACTCGCCTATATCATTCCAGCGCTTCTTGTCATTCTTACCGTGCCTTCCATTTTTGTAGAATACCCAGTAGTTTCAAATTACATTGTCACGCTTGCCATGATTGTAATTCTTATTGTTATTATCTGGACGATTATTGCTTTACTGGCGGTATTTGATGAAATTCTATCGAAGTCTCCTATTTTTAAGGACAAACCCATCACGAGTTACATTCAAGTTCTGAATATTATTGTTTATTTCGTAGGCGGAATTCTCATTTTGTCTTTACTTTTAGGAAAGAGTCCTTTTTACTTTCTGGGAGCGATGGGAGCGATGACGGCTATTTTATTATTAATTTTCAAGGATACCATTTTAGGTTTTGTTGCGAGCATCCAAATGTCAGTATATGATATGGTACGCGTAGGCGATTGGATTGCGATGCCAAAATATGATGCCGATGGCGATGTAATGTCCATTAATTTAAGCACCGTTAAAGTTCAAAACTGGGATAAAACGATCACTACAATTCCTACTTATGCTTTCATTACTGATTCCTTTAAAAACTGGCGCGGTATGAGTAATTCAGGAGGTCGAAGAATAAAAAGAGCCATATATCTAAAGGTAAGTAGTTTTTGTTTTTGTGATGATCAAATGTTAGAGCAATTTAAAAAGTATACGCTTATCACGGACTACATCCTTGAGAAAGAAAAAGAAATTAAAAAGACCAATTCTGCGTTAATTGATAATGAATCTAACCTAGTTAACGCCAAAAGCTTGACTAACATTGGCGTTTTTAGAGTTTATGCCGAAAACTATATTCTTTCAAATCCAAATATCAATATAGAAATGACCAACATGGTGCGGCAATTAGACCCCACTTCTAAAGGGATGCCACTAGAAATCTATTGTTTCACTTATGAAAAAGAATGGGAAAAATATGAGGTAGTCAAATCTGATATTTTTGATCATTTATTAACGATTACCTCTCAATTTAAATTAGAAGTTTTTGAAGAACCTACGGGAAGGGATTTTCGGAATTTAGTTGATGTTAAGGCTCCGAAAACAGAGGCTCCCCGTTTTAACTCCCAATCCTAAATTTACAAAAAGATCTTGCATTATCGTTTGTCATTTGCTTTTAGTTCCATCAAACAAAATCGATACAGCAATTGCAGCTTTATCAAAATACAAAGCTTGTGACAATAGTCATTCCTATTGCCCAGAAACAATTTTACTTTTCCTAACCGTAATTTTGTCTAGTTTTGTCTTTCATTAAAGTAGCAACCCGCATTTATGCTTTCTAAAACACAGTTTAAAGAATGGTTTGATCGTTATAAGTATGCCGAGTTGTCGGCTACAACGGCTGCATTATTGGGTTCCCAGTTTAGCAGAGTCTTTAGTGGTTTGACAACCGCTTACCTGATTACCTTTGTCGAGTATTTTGCCTTTTACAGCGTGATTATTAGCATGGCGTACTGGCAGCGTACCAAAAAGAATAAAGCAATACAAAAAAAGACAACTTTCAGCGACGTGCTGATGATTATCAAAAACCTATTACTGGAATTTGGCTATCCTGCGGTATTAGATATTCTATTTATTCGTCCCTTTTGTATGTATTGGTTACCTATCCTCACTGGAAACCCATTAACTGGTATTATAGCTGGAAAAATTTGTGCTGATGTTGTTTTTTATTTTCTGACGATTGTTAATTACGAATGGATGAAAAGTAAAAATCATTTTTAACTCAAACTACAATTGAAAGTGACAATAAGGAGCATAATTATGGTTTTGTGTTTTTTATAAAATCTCCCTCTTTAGAAAAAACTTGTATCATATATTGATTATCAATATAAACGCCTATTTCATAAGTAACTTGATTTTCATTATCTGTAACCATTAAAGCTTCCACAATTGGGAAAAAGGGATATTTTTCTTCCATATATTTACGGGCACCTTCAGGTAATTCACGATAGTCTACGGTAGCTGCAAAAACAATTTGATTGCCATTAAAATCATATACTGATTTACAATATCTGTTGTTAAATATAAATTTAGCTTCATACACTAATTCTTGATTATTCTCGCCCTGATATCTAGTAAACCAGACTGGATCTTTGGCAGAGAAAACTGCATTAAATGATTCGGCTACAACTAGTGGCACATTTCGTTCTATTCTTGAACGACCATCATTTTGAGCTTGGGATACTAACCCGCAAAATATAAAAAACAATAAAAATAAATTCTTAAAAGAAGTTTTCATAACTAATATTTTTTATTAAAATTACTTCCTTTTATTGGAAATCAAAAATATTCTCTTTGGTTTAGCTAAATATTATAATTTTGACTTCTTTTCTATCTAATCGTAATTACAACATAAACTGCCCCTGATTCTAGCGGAAAATCCGTAGTTAATTTTTTTTCATCTTTTGATAAGGAATACTCAAAATACATTTCGATTTTAAATGAAAATACAATCTGATTCCAGAACGATCTAGAAATAGTAATTAATTATTTTTTGTATTACTATTCGTATTTTTTTAACTATGTTTGAAATGAAATAAATTCTCTCCAGAAGATACAAACCCTACTTTAAACAACTGAAATAAATTAGATACAGTATTCATCTAGATTTTTTTCAACAAGACTAAATAATAAAAAGAGCAAAAGAAAATGTTGAAAACAATAAAAGAAACCTATTTTGAATTAATGGATTTTTTACGAAATCCCAAAGACGAAGCGGCACCAGAACTTACAATTGTCCGAAAATTTAAAATCCTTTTTTCATTACTATTGCTTGAAATTCCTTTAATGGGAGCTTTTTCCTTTATAATTAGCGGATTAGAAGAGTTAGGACTAGTAAATCTTGAAGGACACAAAATGGTAGAATTATTCAAGTCGTTACCTATTGCAGTCCTCTTAATCTCAACTGTCATTGTTATTCCTTTTTTCGAAGAATTAATTTTTCGATTGTATCTACGCTATAAAAATAATTATTTGTTTCACTTTATCATTTCTCTAATTTCTCTTAGTGGCGCTAGGAATGAAAAAAAAGCAGAAACAGCACTGACTTCTGTATGGAAAAAAAAATACACATACCTATTTTACTTTTCTGCCATACTTTTTGGTATCGTGCACATTACAAATTATAAATTATCGTATACCATTTTACTTTTATCCCCAATATTAATAGCGCCACAAATACTATTGGGCCTTTTTATAGGTTTTCTTAGAGTTCGTTATGGGTTTGTCTGGGGTTATTTACTTCATGCGCTTCACAATGCTGTATTTATAAGCATAGGAATCCTTTCTATGTCGAACCATTCGGAAATTATAAATACCGAAACCCGTTTGTATTCCATCAAAATAGAAGAAACAAATGACTTGCATGGTTCAAGTACTTTAAAAAATTATCCTGACAGCATTGCCTACAAAAACGTTAATCTTAAAACTACGCTATCCAATTTACTCCAAATCAATGAAATATTAATTGACACGAATGATGAAAAGCAATTGAACAAAACAATAAACTTCAACTTTAAGAATAAATCCAAAGACAGTTCCCAAACAAAAAATAGTGCTTTAAATCGATTAGTCGAAAGTTATAATTTTAAAATTAAAAAAAATAAAGTATCGACAACAGTATGGGGTCTAAGAATTAGTAATCCCGATCTTTTTTTGAAATCCAAATCCAAAAATAACAGCGCGGCGAATATAGTTACTATAAAACCGGCACAAATTGTAATAGAAAACGCTACCCTTTCTTCACTTGTTTATGCGTTGACAAATCAAAAAAAGGAAATAGTGTACGATAAAACAGATAGCAAAGGCATTTATAGTTTCAATCTTGAAAGCAAAAATTTTGAAAGTATAGGGACCCAACTAAAAGAAAAATATGGACTTTCATTAGTGAAAAGGAAAACAAATATAGAACACATCCTAATCCTTTTTCCTAAGTTAAAGTAAACCCACTCAACCCTAACTCCCCCTGCCCCTGATTCTAGCGGAAAATCCGTAGTATTGCAGGCATTTGTAACCCTTGCTTGTACAGAGCGACCGCAGGAAGCTCCTTTACAAGCGTAAGGTTACTGCCTGCAATGCGAGGATTTGTAGCGGAAAGCAGGATTGGGCCCAAATAAAAATCACTTCTTTTTGAAAATATTTCCTATTTTGAATTTATAAAAGAATACAAACGCTTATTTTTGCGCCATGGCAAAGAAAAATACAGATAAGGTGGTGTTTCACCAGATAAAAGTCATCGATGCAGGTGCAAAAGGAGTATCAGTAGCAAAGGCTCCTGATGGGAAAGTAGTGTTTATCCCAAATGTAGTTCCAGGTGATGTGGTTGACGTGCAAACTTTTAAGAAGCGCAAGGCCTATTACGAAGGAAAAGCAATTCATTTTCATGAATATTCAGAACATCGTATAGAACCTATTTGCGAACACTTTGGTGTTTGTGGGGGTTGTAAATGGCAAAATATGAAATACAGCCAACAGTTGTATTACAAACAAAATGAAGTGCTGAACCACTTGCAACGCATTGGGAAAGTAGAGCTTCCTGAATTTGAACCCATCTTAGGTTCAGAAAAGCAGTTTTTTTACAGAAATAAAATGGAATTTTCGTTTTCTAACAGCCGTTGGTTAACTGAAGCCGAAATTGCAAGTACCGAAGATTTAGGAAACAGAAACGCATTAGGATTTCATATCCCAAAAATGTGGGACAAGATCCTAGACATCAACAAATGTCATTTGCAGGAAGATCCATCAAACGCAATCAGAAATGAAGTGAAGGATTTTGCTAATGCAAATGGTCTGACTTTCTTTAACCCAAGAGCGCACGAAGGTTTGCTACGTACTTTAATGTTGCGTACGTCTTCTACGGGTGAAATCATGGTTTTGATTCAGTTTTTTGAAAACGACAAAGCAAACAGAGAATTGATCTTAGATCATCTTTATGAGAAGTTCCCACAGATTACTTCTTTGCAATATGTGGTCAACAATAAAGCGAACGATACTTTATACGACACCGATATTAAACTATATAAAGGACGTGATTATATCTTAGAAGAAATGGAAGGTTTGAAATTTAGCATTAATGCCAAATCATTCTACCAAACCAATTCTGATCAAGCGTATGAACTATACAAAATAACGAGAGATTTTGCTGGTTTAACCGGAAATGAAATCGTTTATGATTTATATACTGGAACAGGTACCATTGCACAGTTTGTTTCTAAAAAAGCAAAAAAAGTAATTGGTGTAGAAAGTGTTCCTGATGCCATCAAGGATGCTAAAGCTAATGCAGTACGTAATAGTATTGATAATTGTGAGTTCTATGTAGGAGACATGAAAGTCGTATTTAACGATGAATTCATTGCACAACACGGACAACCTGATGTTATCATCACTGACCCACCAAGAGACGGAATGCACAAAGATGTGATTGAACAAATCATGAAAATTGCTCCTGAAAAAATCGTTTATGTAAGTTGTAACTCAGCTACACAAGCTCGCGATTTAGCCTTGATGGACGAGAAATACAAAGTAGCTCGTGTACGTCCTGTGGATATGTTTCCACAAACGCATCACGTAGAGAATGTGGTTCTTTTAGAAAGAAGATAAGATTTCTGATTTAAGAATAGTGATTTTTGATTGCTGATTTTTTTTAAAATCTAAAATCAGCAATCGTTAATCGACAATCTTCATTCAATAAAATTTTTATGAAAAAAATAATTCTTTTAATTTTTGCAATTGCCTTCTCTTTCTCCAGTTGTGAGAAAGATGATATCTGTGATGCCGATACGGTTACCACTCCCCGATTAGTGATTTCGTTTTATGATATCACAAATTCTTCCGTTTTAAAAGAGGTAACAGATTTAACCATAATAGGCGAAGGAATGACTGAAGGTATTACTTATGACAGTAGTACTTTAATCAACGGAAGCACTGTTTCAATTCCGTTAAAAACGGATGCAGACGCAACTAGTTTTAGCTTTATTTTGAATTATGGTAACACGGATGCGAGCGTGGTAAATCAAGATGAACTGAAATTTAATTATTCCAGGGAAAATATTTATGTTTCGAGAGCTTGCGGTTTTAAAACCGTATACACTTTAGATCCAACAACACCTTATGTTCATACCGATGCAGCTGTAGCTGATGAAAAATGGATTGAGTATATTGCAGTAAAAAATAGTACTATCGATAACGAAAATGAAATACACCTTGAAATATATTTTTAGTATTTGCCTCATTTTTTCATTGTTTTTAGCTCAGGCGCAAGACACTACTACTCTAAAAAATGTAGCTGACAGTACAAGTACTAAAGCTATAATTCCTGATAACGGGAGCTTAAAAACAGTAAAATTACCCAATGAGAAACAAACCACTGCCGTTCCTGCTAAAACAGATCGTTACGGATTGCGTGTGGGGGTTGACTTATTCAAATTAACCCGTTTTTTATATGACAAGGATTACAAAGGAATTGAATTTGTGGGAGACTATAGGTTGACAAAAAAATATTTTTTGGCTGCCGAAGTTGGAAGTGAAAATAAAACGACCGATGACACACGACTAAACTCTACTGCCAAGGGATCCTATATTAAGGCAGGGTTTGATTACAACGCATATGAGAACTGGCTTGACATGGAGAACATACTTTCAGTAGGAATGCGCTATGGATTTAGTACATTTAGTCAGCAATTAAATACGTATAAGATTTATAATGCTAATCCTTATTTTGGAGAGGTTCCAGTGATTACATCTGGAGAAAAGTATAGCGGACTTACATCCAGCTGGATTGAAGTCGTTGCAGGAATAAAAGCAAAAGTATTCAATAATGTTTTTGTGGGATTTAGTTTCCAACTGAAAAAATTAGTTTCTAATAAAACACCTGATAATTTTGACAATCTTTATATTCCTGGATTCAACAGAACTTATAATGGTGATTTTGGAGTGGGTTTTAATTATACTGTTTCCTATTTCATTCCTATTTATAAAAAGAAAGTGATTCCTGTTATAGCTCCTAAAAAAGGAGACAAGAAGAAATAAAGTTTCTAAATCTTGTTTTAATCAGATAGAAACATAGTTTTTTATACGTGTTTAAAACCGTTTGATTTGAAAGAGACTCCTTAGAATTAGAATATGATTCAAAATAATAAACCGCAGTTTCATGATTATAATAATCAGTGAAACTGCGGTTCTTTTTTGATGTGTTTTTAGGATAAACGTTATCCTATTTCTTTTACTCCTTTTGTAAAAATCCATTTCATATACAGCTTCTCTCCATCTTGGGTTTTAACGGCTTGGAATTTTGGAGACAAAAGCGTTCCAACAACAAAAGCGGTCAAAGGAATCCAAAAATCAGTTAATCCGGTATAACGCTCCACAAGATAACGTGCTGAGATGAATAGTATGGCAAAACAGCCTAATTGGTATAAAAATGCTCTTACTTGTAATTTAGTCATTGTATTTTTTTTTCGTTTAAAGTTTAAGGTTTTAAAAGTATAAAGGTGGAAAATATTTACGAACTAATCCTTTCTACAATCCCTCTTTCTACTCTCTCGCTTCTTTATTCTTTATTCTTTACTCTCTTTTTTCTCAATGTCACTCTCCCCTTCAGTCACCTGAAATTTAGTTCTCTTACTTCCTTCGTACATTTCGTATTTCACCAATCGGGCTTCAATACTAGCGTTGAAAAGTTTAATTTTTCTCGAAGGTTTTAGTCCCACAAATTTCAATGCATCTAGATTACCAGTGATAAACCAGGCATTAGTTCCAGGATAGTTTTTCTTTAAAGTATCACCAATGTTTTTATAGAATTCTTCCATGTGAATATCCAGTCGCTCATCATAAGGAGGATTAAATACCATATGTAATTTCCCTTGCGTCGTTTTCTCTGTATCAAAGAAATTTTTCTCTTCGATCGTGATATACTCGTCTAAATTAGCATTCTTAATATTGTCTTTGGCTTTGCTAACTGCAGATGGAGCTTTGTCAAAACCTTTTATAGTGTAATGGAATTCTCTTACTCTCTTCAATAAACTGTCTGTGATATTGTCAAACAAATCATTATCCCAGTCATGCCATTTTTCGAATGCAAATTCTTTACGGTTAATGTTTGCCGGAATATTACAGGCAATCATTGCTGCCTCAGCCAAGAATGTCCCTGAACCACACATTGGGTCTAAGAAATCACCTTGTCCGTCCCAACCCGAAAGTAATAAAACACCTGCTGCCAAAACTTCATTTATTGGCGCAATATTAGTTGCTGTTCTATATCCACGTTGATGCAGTGAGTTTCCTGAAGTGTCTAATGCTACAGAAACCTGGTCTTTGTCGATATGAATGTTGATTCTTAAATCTGGGTGTATTTTATCGATGCTTGGACGTTGTCCTGTACGTTCTCTAAACTGATCTACAATTGCATCCTTACATTTTTGCGAAACAAATTCAGAGTGATTGAAATTATCGGAATGCACCGTAGCATCAATTACAAAAGTTTGATTGGCACTAATATATCTTGACCAGTTTACACCAGAAATTCCTTTGTATAAAGCTTGTTCGTTGTTTGCTTTAAAAAAATAAATAGGCTTCAAAATTTTTAAAGCGGTGCGCAATGACAAATTAGCTTTGTACATAAACCCTTTATCCCCTTTAAAACTTACCATTCTTACTCCTTGTTCTACGTCTTGTGCGCCTAACATTTGTAATTCCTTTGCTAATATTTCCTCAAAACCAAAAAAGGTTTTGGCAACCATCTTAAAATTATTTTCCATTTGTGTGTATCAATTAAAACAGACCTTTTTCTGCTTTATGTTTAAGCCGTAATAAAAATTAAAGATTTCTCAACGAGAATCTCTGTGTATCTGCACGGTTTCGTTATTTTTCAGCAAAAATACACTAAATTTGCCGGACTTGAATTAATTGAAAAAGAATAAATGTCTGAAGAACAAAAACCAGCGAATATAAATCCAGAACAACCAACAGAAACTTGGTTCAGTTCTTGGTTTGATACACCTTATTATCATATCCTTTACAAAGAGCGAAACTACAGCGAAGCGCAGCTTTTTATGGACAACATAACAAACTACCTCAATCTTCCTGAAAAAGCCAAAGTACTTGATTTGGCTTGTGGTAAAGGCCGTCATTCTATCTATTTGAACCAATTGGGATTTGATGTTTTAGGTGCTGATTTATCTGAGAACAGTATTGACAAGGCAAGCGAAAACACGAATGACACTTTGCATTTTAAAGTGCATGACATGCGAGAGCCTTTCGAAGAAAAGTACGATGCCATTTTTAATTTGTTTACCAGTTTTGGTTACTTCGAAAATGACCAAGATAATCTTACGACTTTAATAGCGATTAAAGAAAGTTTATCTGAATATGGTTTTGCCGTGATTGATTTCATGAATGTAAACCAAGTACTAAACACCCTTGTTCCAGAAGAAACAAAAACGGTAGAAGGAATTGATTTCCACTTAAAGCGCTATTTAAAAGACGGACATATTTATAAAGAAATTGACTTTGAAGACAAAGGACAAAAATTTCATTATACCGAAAAAGTAAAAGCCTTAACCCTTCAAGACTTTGAAGCCTTAATGGAAGAAGCTGGAATCTATCTGTTAGACATTTTTGGAGACTATAAGTTAAAAAAATTCTATAGAAATGAAAGCGAGAGATTAATTATGATTTTTAAATAATATATTCAGCCCTTCGATAATTTGTATAATCATCCACTAACAAGGAACGATTGAGCAGCGAAGCAAAACAACAATTCGACAAATTAGCATGAATTACCTTTTACCTTTACTCTCGGTATTACTAGGATATGGTATAGCCTTGTTTTTAAAACCTAAAAACAAAACCAACCTAAAGTTACTATTGGCTTTTAGCGGTGCTTTTTTACTGTCTCTGACTGTAATGCACCTATTGCCGGATGTTTATGAAAGTAAAAATCCAAACATAGGAATTTGCATTATGCTTGGAATTCTATTCCAGATTATACTTGAATTTTTCTCAAAAGGCGCAGAACACGGTCATACGCATGGTCATTTAAACATGTCTCACATCCCGTGGTTACTGTTTATCAGTCTTTGCATACATGCATTTCTGGAAGGTTTTCCAGTAAGTCATCACCATGATTTGGCAGTTGGCATAGCCATCCACCATTTACCGATCGCGATTATCCTAACCACTTTTTTCATTAATTCGCATCTGAATAAGAAAGCCATTTTTGGCTTTATGATGACTTTTGCATTAATGACACCGTTAGGAACTTTTGCATCTGATTTTTTACCAATACTCAATGATTACTACACTGAAATCACGGCCGTTGTAATTGGGATATTATTTCATATTTCCTCCACTATTATTTTTGAAAGCAGTGAAGGGCACAAATTCAATATTGCCAAGGTTTCTATGATTGTTTTGGGAATTACATTGGCATATTTTTTATAAATTTACTGTGTGGATGTGTCCATAAAAATCGGACTTCCCGATATTAATTGGGACGTTGTAATCTTTTTTATTTTGTTATCTCCATATGAAAAAGATTTCTCCCGAGGCTTCAGGACTATACCTCACATACGAAAAGGACAACTTGCGAGTTATTCCTAAAAGAGTTATCTAAGGTTACGCATACAAAAATTGAATATTAAAGAAAAAATGACATTTACGAAAACCACCGAACAATCCTCAAAATACGAACATCTGGAAAAAATGTCTGTACAGGAACTGCTTGCTAATATCAATCAGGAGGATAAAACCGTTCCTTATGCTGTTGAAAAAGCTCTACCTCAAATTGAAACTTTAGTAAGTCAAATTGTAGCTAAAATGAAATTGGGTGGAAGGTTATTCTACATTGGTGCCGGAACTTCGGGACGATTAGGCATCTTGGATGCTTCAGAATGTCCACCTACTTTTGGCGTTCCTTTCGACTTGGTAAACGGGATTATCGCCGGTGGAGATACGGCAATTCGCACAGCCGTAGAAAATGCTGAAGACAACGCTACGCAAGCTTGGAAAGATTTACAACAGCATAATATAAATGAGAATGATATCGTGATAGGTATCGCTGCATCAGGAACAACACCTTATGTTATTGGTGGATTAGAGGCCTGTAACCAACATAATATTATAACAGGAAGTATTTCTTGTAATGCAGGAAGTCCGCTTTCACAAACAGCACAGTTTCCTATTGACGTTGTGGTAGGACCGGAATTTGTAACTGGAAGCTCCAGAATGAAGGCTGGAACAGCACAAAAATTAGTTTTAAACATGATTTCGACAGCTACGATGATCCAACTCGGCAAAGTAAAAGGCAACAAAATGGTCGACATGCAGCTTAGTAATACTAAACTCATTGATCGTGGGGTAAAAATGATTATGGGAGAAATTCCCGTGAGTTATGAAGAAGGTTCCACCTTATTACAAGAACACGGAAGCGTTAGGAAAGCAGTTGAATTTTATAATAATAAACAGTAAATAGTTTTCAGTTTACAAAACAACTTGAAACTTTAAACGGAAAACAAAAAAAACAATGGCAACCAATAAAGAACTTCTATCCAAAGGAATTAAATATTTAACTGGTGCTTTGCCTCTGTTATTTATAGGTCCGTCAATTATTTACAACGCCTTCAGCAACAAGGAAAACGGCTGGCATTATCTCGTTTTAGCAATCGGTATTGCCGCCTGTCTGGGAGCCATGTATTTAATGTATTTAGGATTAAAAACAATTATGAAAGGCATATTCAACGACTAATGGAAGACTTAATTCACATTCAAAAAACATTTGAAAAAATTGTTTTTATCGACAAAAAAGTCAGCAATCGCGAATTTGAAGACTGTGTCTTTAAAAATTGCGATTTATCTAATAGTGATTTCTCAAATAATACTTTCATGGATTGTGAGTTTATCGATTGTAATCTATCGATGACTAGCTTAATGGGAACGAGTTTAAAAACAGTGCATTTTAGCAATTGTAAATTATTGGGAATTCAATTTAACAGCTGTACTGATTTTTTATTTACGGTAAGTTTTCACGATTGCGTCCTAGACTATTCTTCATTTGCTAACAAGAAAATGCCAAAAACGAAATTCAATTCTTGCTCGATGAAAGAGGTCAGCTTCATTGGTGCCAATCTTTCCAATTCGGTTTTTGAGAATTGCAATCTAGACAACGCTATTTTTAATGATACACAATTAAAGGAAGTGAATTTCTTGACGGCTTACAATTATAAAATTGATCCTGAATTTAACCCGATGCGTAAAGCCAAATTTTCCACACAAGGAATACCTGGGCTTCTGGATAAATATGATATTAAAATTCAGTAACTATGAGTACAAACGAACTCTATCTTTCAAGTGTAAAAAAGCAGTTTCTGTATTACAAAACATTGGGAGAAAAAGCAATGGATCAACTGGAGCCAGAACAACTTTTTACCACTACAAACGAAGACACTAACAGTATTGCAACAATCGTGGAACATATTTCAGGAAATATGCTCTCTCGTTGGACTGATTTCCTTACTACCGATGGTGAAAAAGAATGGCGAAATAGAGATCTAGAATTTGCACATAATTTGTTATCAAAAGAGGAAATATTAAATTCCTGGGAAAAAGGATGGGAATGTTTATTTACCGCTTTAAACAACTTACAACCAGAACAATTATCAGATATCATATACATTCGTAATGAAGGCCATTCAGTCATTGAAGCAATCAATAGGCAATTAGCACATTACCCCTATCACATAGGGCAAATAGTCTTTTATGCCAAACAATTAAAAACCAACGATTGGGAGAGCTTATCGATTCCAAAGAATAAATCAAACCATTATAATTCAGGAAAATTTGCTCAGGAAAAGAGCATTAAAAATTTCACTGACGAAGAATTAAGACGATTAAAATAATCTAACGTGAGTGCTGATAACGGTGAAAAACCTTTTTTCATGAAGCATTAAGTAATCCCTACAAAAGATTGCTTCGTTCCTAGCAATTATAGATCGTAACTAATAATAGGACAAAGTTCCAACAAATAATTTAAAATGAAAAAATTACTCCTACTTCCACTACTTCTAGTATTTATTTCCTGCTATAATGTAGAACGCAATTGCAAAGATTTTAAAACCGGTAAATTCAGTTTTGAATATGAAGTGGATGGTGTTAAAAAAACAACCATTTTTGAACGTAATGACAGCCTCGAAATTGAAACTTACGATGGAAAAACAGATACGGCATCTATACGATGGATTAACGATTGCGAGTATATTTTGAAAAAATTGCATCCAAAAAATATGGCTGAGGAAAAGTCAATAGACATGAAAATTTTGACAACTTCAGGAAATACATATACCTTTGAATTTGGCATGGTAGGAATACCTGGAAAACAAAAAGGAACCGTAACAAAATTATCCGACTAAATACCCGGAGCCGAAGCTGTAATAATCACCAATTCATAATAAACTAAAATGGAAGTATTTTTAAATCCTGATGCTTGGATCGCCTTGTTAACATTGACATTCCTGGAAATTGTGCTAGGAATAGACAATATCATTTTCATTTCAATTGCCACGGGTAAATTGCCGGTAGAAAGTCGTAAAAAAGCAACCAAAATAGGAATGTTTCTTGCCATGTTTATGAGGATTGCCCTTTTGTTTGGTATTAATTTATTAATTCAAATGAAAGAACCGTGGTTCACAATTGATTTAAGGTGGTTTTCAGCCGGAATTACGGGGCAAAGTATAATTTTACTTCTTGGTGGTCTATTCCTTATTTATAAAAGCACCAGTGAAATCAGGGAAAAAGTGGATGAAAAAGGACATGAAGAAAAGGAATTAAGTAAAGCTGCCACAAAATCTTTTCAAAATGTGCTTGTGCAAATCATTATGATTGACCTAGTTTTCTCTTTTGATAGTATTCTAACCGCAGTAGGTATGACTAATGGTGTAGAAGGAGCCTTATACATCATGATTACAGCAGTGGTAATATCAGTTCTTATCATGATGCAATTTGCTGTTCCTGTAGGTAGTTTTGTAAACAAACACCCTTCGATACAAATTCTGGGGTTATCGTTTTTAATACTTATTGGTTTTATGCTACTTACAGAAAGTGCTCACTTATCAAACGCGCTTATTTTTGGAAGTCACGTAACTCCAGTACCAAAAGGGTATTTGTATTTTGCAATCTCTTTCTCATTGATGGTAGAAGTCATAAATATGAAAGCCTCTAAAAAGAAATAAAATAATAGTAGATATAAAAAAAGCTCCATATGGAGCTTTTTTTATATCTACTAATTAAAACAAGTTGACTTGTCCGTCTCCATCGAGTTGAACGTCAGTACCATCATCATTTGTAACTCTGCGTTCAGGAACAATTTCTTCTGGAACTTCAAAAGGTAGTGGCTCTAACATATTTACCTGTTTGATCTTATCAGTCGTTAATTGATTTCCTAAAGCCTTAAATCCTTTCACCGCGATAAAGTCTTCAATATCTACTGTTATTGCTTCCTTTTGAACTCCTTTTATCTTTGGAAAAACAAGCTCAACTACCGGACGATAATCAGTCGATACAATTTCTAATTGTGAATTGGGATGCTCTGTTATAAAAAGTTCTTCTTTATTTTCGGTTTCTACCAAAAAGCGTTTGATGTAATAGCGCTCTTTTTCTCCATCATAATAAATGGCAGAAATCGGCTTTTTTGGAACCCATTTTTCTAATACCACCATATCCGAATCGAAATGAGTAGATAATTCTGGTGTAATTACTTTTAGTTTCCCTGACTGCTGAATGATCAAAATTTTATCATTAGGTCTAAATTCCCCTAACAATTCTCCTCTTGCATCAACATTTAGTCTTTGTACCGTATCGTCGTACCAAACTTTTCTTGGTAGTAAAGTTGATATTCCTTTTTCTTTAATTTCAATTTTCTTAATTGGATATTTAGAAACTAAATTCCCTTTAGAACTGCGTCCCTTAATAGCCATCTTGGCAAAATCAATATCAAATTTTAATTTCTTAATACTTCCTATCTGACGCAATATAATCGTTATCACTTCGGCCTCTCCGTTTGGATTGCAAGTGAAATACAGAATTTGCGAGCCTTTGGTTCCATTTGCTAAATCATACAATTTGTCTCTGGTAACCGCTGAAACATTAAATCTCTTTATATAAGAAGGTCCTGATTTACCGTCACGATAAATCACATTATAAATGGTGCGTTTGTCGCTTTTGTCAAAAATAGCGATGTGAATAATATCTTTACCCACAAAGGTTTTGGCATCCACTTTGGTCACCATCATACTTCCGTCACGAAGGAAAACAATAACATCATCGATATCTGAACAATCCGTAACGTATTCGTCTTTTTTCAAACTCGTACCTAGAAATCCTTCTTCTTTATTAACGTATAATTTAGTATTTCTTAAAACTACTTTTGTAGCTTCAATATCATCAAAAACACGCAGTTCAGTTTGGCGTTCACGCCCTTTTCCGTACTTCTCTTTCAGCTTGGCAAAATAGGCAATAGCAAAATCAATTAAATGTTCTAAATCGTGTTTTACTTGCTCTATACTTCCTTCTAAAGCTTCAATTTTATCTTGTGCTTTATTGCTGTCAAATTTAGAGATACGCATGATTCGGATATCTAATAATCTCAGAATATCTTCTTCTGTTATCGCACGTTTTAAATGTTTAATGTGTGGTTTTAAACCATCGTCAACTGCTTGTAGCACATCTTCTCTCGTGGTTTTTTCCTCGATATCACGATAGATTTTGTTTTCGATAAATATTCGCTCCAAAGACAAGAAGTGCCATTGCTCTTCCAGTTCACTCAGTTGAATTTCGAGTTCGCTTTTAAGTAATTGAACCGTTCTGTTTGTCGAAATTTTCAACATATCAGAAACACCTATAAACAAAGGTTTATTATCTTCAATCACACAGCCTAAAGGCGCTACAGATGTTTCGCAGGCTGTGAAAGCAAATAAAGCATCAATGGTTTTATCTGGAGAAACGCCTGGGAAAAGATGAATTAAAATTTCAACTTCGGCAGCAGTGTTATCTTCAATTTTTTTGATTTTGATTTTCCCCTTATCATTGGCTTTCAAAATACTGTCAATTAAAGTAGTCGTATTTGTCGAAAACGGAATTTGGGTAATCACTAAGGTATTCTTGTCCAGCTGGGCAATTTTCGCACGCACACGCACACGACCGCCTCGCAATCCATTATTATAGTTTGAGATATCTGCGATACCTTGGGTCATAAAGTCCGGATAAATCGTAAAAGGTTTCCCTTTCAATATTTTTATCGAAGCATCTATTAACTCATTAAAATTATGTGGCAATACTTTTGTCGAAAGTCCTACTGCAATACCTTCAGCACCTTGAGCTAAAAGCAATGGGAACTTAACGGGTAGGTTGTTGGGTTCTGCTCGTCTTCCATCATAAGACATTCCCCAATCTGTAATTTTCGGACTATAAATAACCTCTAAAGCAAATTTAGACAATCGAGCTTCAATATAACGCGAAGCTGCCGCACTGTCTCCAGTAAGGATGTTCCCCCAGTTACCCTGGCAATCAATCAATAATTCTTTTTGACCTATTTGAACCATGGCATCACCAATACTCGCATCACCGTGTGGGTGATACTGCATGGTGTGTCCTACTACATTAGCTACCTTGTTATAACGGCCATCATCTAACTCTTTTAGAGAGTGCATGATTCTACGTTGAACAGGTTTAAAACCATCTTCAATAGCAGGAACTGCACGCTCCAGAATTACATAAGAAGCATAATCCAGAAACCAATCCTTATACATTCCCGTAACTTTGGTTATGGTATCGTGACTGTCTTCATTATTGTCATAAAAGTGACCGCCATCAAATGATTTAGGATCCACTTCTATAATTTCATCTTCCTTTTCTTCACTAGATTGCTCCTTAGCACTATTCTCTTCGTCTGAACTGGGTATGGTATCGTCTTCTTCTTCGTCTTTCATTTATGCTGAATTTATTTCAGTATCTTTTTATATGTTATATTTTTCTTTACAAACATGTTCTGTTATTTTTTATTACTTCACGTCCATTTTCATCTAATGACTTTTTCGTCACAATTTCACATTCTTTATGATCATTACTTTTTATTATAAAAAAGATAGCTGAAAAAGCAATACCAAATGTTAAAGCAATATAGAGAAGATGTGTTTTTTTGATCATGTTCTTGCCATTTTTAATTTTAAACGGCGTCAATCACGTCCAACTCCACCTTCAAGTTTTTGATGATAAATTCTTGTCGGTCTGGCGTATTTTTCCCCATGTAGAAAGACAACAATTGTTCAATAGAGGTATTTTTATCCATCATAACGGGATCAAGACGAATCGTATCTCCAATAAAGTTTTTAAACTCATCTGGTGATATCTCTCCCAAACCTTTAAATCGGGTGATTTCTGGTTTCGGTTTTAGTTTTTCAATGGCTGCTTTTCGTTCGTCCTCAGAATAGCAATAAATAGTTTCTTTCTTATTTCGAACTCTAAAAAGAGGTGTTTGCAAAATATACAAATGCCCATCTTTTATTAATTCAGGAAAAAATTGTAGAAAGAAAGTAATCAATAATAAGCGAATGTGCATTCCATCGACATCGGCATCCGTTGCAATCACAATATTATTGTAACGCAAGTTTTCCATATCATCTTCAATGTCTAACGCAGCCTGCAATAAATTAAATTCCTCATTTTCATAAACAATTTTTTTGCTCATGCCGTAGGAATTCAACGGCTTTCCACGCAAACTAAAAACGGCTTGTGTATTCACATCCCTAGATTTCGTAATCGAACCCGATGCAGAATCTCCCTCTGTGATAAAAAGCGTACTCTCTAAATTCCTTGGGTTTTTAGTATCGGTAAGGTGCGCACGACAATCTCTTAGTTTTTTATTGTGTAAATTCGATTTTTTAGCTCGGTCTTTGGCTAATTTTCGAATACCAGACAATTCTTTTCGTTCGCGTTCTGCCTGAAGAATTTTGCGAAGCAAAGCATCGGCAGTTGCGGTATTTTTATGTAGGTAATTGTCTAATTTAGTTTTCACAAAATCATTAACAAAAGTACGTACAGAAGGCATCCCTGGTTCTGATCCAATATCAGTAGAACCCAATTTGGTTTTCGTCTGAGATTCAAATACCGGCTCCATCACTTTTATACTAATCGCACTCACGATCGATTTTCGCACATCTGAGGCTTCAAAACTTTTGTTGTAAAACTCACGGATGGTTTTTACAATAGCTTCACGATAAGCCACAAGATGCGTTCCTCCTTGTGTGGTATTTTGTCCGTTTACAAATGAATGGTATTCTTCGCTATATTGCGTTTTACTGTGTGTTAATGCGATCTCAATATCCTCTCCTTTCAAGTGAATGATCGGGTATTCTAAATCATCAGCATGAATTGTTTCTTCCAATAAGTCTTTCAGACCATTTTCAGAAAAATATTTTTCTCCGTTAAATACTATCGTCAATCCATTATTTAGGTAACAATAATTCTTCAACATCTTAATTACATACTCATAACGGTATTTGTAATTTTTAAAAATGGCTTCATCCGGGATAAAAGTTACCTTGGTTCCTTTTCTCTTCGTAGTATCAATCACATCCTCTTCCAACATCAAATTACCTGCTGAAAATTCGGCGGCTTTTTGTTTGTCATCGCGAACAGATTCAACACGAAAGTAATTAGACAAAGCATTTACTGCTTTTGTTCCTACTCCGTTCAAACCAACAGATTTCTTAAACGCTAAGGAATCGTATTTCCCACCGGTGTTCATCTTAGAAACGACGTCAATCACTTTTCCTAGAGGAATTCCACGACCGTAATCCCTAACGGTAACCGTTTTATCCTTAATAGTTACTTCGATGGTTTTACCAGCTCCCATAACGAATTCATCGATACAGTTATCTAGCACTTCTTTTAGAAGAATATAAATCCCGTCATCTGCCGAAGATCCATCTCCCAATTTCCCAATATACATACCAGGACGCATACGGATGTGTTCTTTCCAGTCGAGCGATCGAATATTATCTTCGGTATACTGATTTTGATCTGACATTTTAAATTTTGTGGATTTTGTGCTAATATAGGATATCTCAATATATTTTAAAAGAGTAAGCCCTCAAAGTTATTAAAAATGATATTGACAATCGCTTTTACAAACAATTTTACACTTAAAGAGAACAATTATACGTTTAAATTTGGAAATTTATCACAATTTCTTTCAACTGATTATCGAATTCGGGATTGGTAATTTCACCGTTTTTAATATCGAAATTAGCATCAAAACTAGGCAGTAAGAACGTTGCTTTGATATTTCCACCGTAATAAGGGAAAGCGTCTTTAGCTATTCCCAATACATTTGCGCCCGCTTTTGCTCCAGTCGAAGTCGCCATAAGCAACATGGGTTTCTCTTGAAAAACTTTGGCATTTATTCTGGTACACCAATCAAAAACATTTTTGAAAGCCACAGAATAATTTCCGTTATTTTCCGCCATTGAAACCACTAAAACATCCGCAGTAGCAATTTTATCCAAAAATTTTTGTGCCAAAGGATGCTGCCCAATTTGCTCTTCAATATCTACACTAAAAAGAGGCATCTGGTACGCGTTTAAATCCAGCACTTCTATTTCCCCGTTTTTAAATAAACTGGCAGCGTAGGTAGCTAATTTTTTATTAATGGAGTTTTTACTGGGGCTTGCGCCAAAGGCTATAATCTTCATAGTTCTAGTTTTTTATAAAAATAATGAAATTAGATCACAGATTGAGTAGGCTTTTCGTTTTATTTACTGCTAATTCGCTGATTTTTAAAAAACTCTCTTTTCTCTTGCTTCTTTACTCTTTCCTCTTTACCCGCGATTGAAACGAAAAGCATATTGACAGGATTGCCTATTTTTTTATTGGCAAAAAAGAGCAACCAGAGGAAGCCCTTTTTTTGCCTTATAAAAAAAGCAAGATGGCAAAATCTTGTAGTGGAAAGCGGGAAATGGGTACAAAAAAACCCGCAAAATTACTTTTGCAGGTTTCTTTCTATATTCTATCTTCTTTGCTCTATTTTCTGTTTTCCAGAAACTACACGTTAAATCTAAAATGCATTACATCGCCATCTTTAACAATATATTCTTTTCCTTCTACTTTGAATTTTCCTGCTTCTTTACATTTTGCTTCTGAACCGTAATGAACGAAATCTTCGTAAGCAATTACTTCGGCGCGAATAAATCCTTTTTCGAAATCGGTATGAATTACTCCTGCAGCTTGTGGCGCAGTAGAACCTACATCTATTGTCCAAGCTCTAACTTCTTTTACACCAGCTGTAAAGTAAGTTTGTTGTTTCAATAATTTATAAGCAGCTCTAATTAAAACAGAAGCACCCGGCTCACTTAAACCCATATCTTCAAGAAAAACTTGACGCTCTTCATAACTTTCTAATTCTGTAATATCAGCCTCTGCTCCTACCGAAAGAATAATAACCTCAGCATCTTCGTCTTTTACTAATTCACGAACCTGATCTACATATTTATTTCCGCTTACAGCTGAATTCTCATCTACATTACATACATACAAAACTGGTTTTGCCGTAATCAATTGAAAAGCTTCCATTAAAGCTTCTTCATCATTATTTTGAGGTGCTACCGTTCTAGCTGATTTAGCTTGAAGCAAAGTCTCTCTAATTCGGTCTAAAAGTGCTTTTTCAACTTGCGCTTCTTTGTTTCCAGTTTTGGCAGCACGGTTTACTTTTTCTAAACGTTTTTCTACGTTCTCAAGATCTTTTAACTGCAACTCAATATCGATAGTTTCCTTATCTCTAATTGGGTTTACATTCCCATCAACGTGAACGATGTTGTCATTATCAAAACAACGCAGTACATGAATAATAGCATTACACTCTCTAATGTTACCTAGAAATTGATTCCCTAAACCTTCTCCTTTACTGGCTCCTTTTACTAATCCTGCGATATCTACAATATCAACAGTCGCCATTTGCACACGCTCCGGTTTAACTAGTTCCTCTAATTTTTCAATTCTTGGGTCTGGTACATTTACAACACCTATATTAGGTTCAATTGTACAAAAAGGAAAATTTGCACTTTGCGCTTTTGCATTTGACAAACAATTAAATAATGTTGATTTTCCAACATTTGGTAATCCTACAATTCCTGCTTTCATGATAGTTATGTTTACATATAACATTTTACCGTTATAAGTTCTAATGTTTACTTTAAAATTTTGCAAATATAATATTTAATAAATCTTAGACAGCATAATCAATAGATTAATGTAATTGCAAAGTATATTTTAAAGTTTTACATATTTAATAATTAAAATTACTACAATTTATCAGTATAATAAATTAACATTTAGAAATAACTAATATCACATTTTTTGAATAAAACTTTAATATGCTCTTAATTTTTTGTTAAATAAAATGTATCTTGCAGTGAATCAAACCAAACAAAAACCAAATTAAATTTATTATGAAAAAAATCACATTATTATTTTTACTGTTAAACGTCAGTTTTCTTTTTGCACAAAAAGAAATTTCTGGGGTAGTAAAAGACAATTCAGGCGCTCCTCTTCCTGGAGTTAACATCGTCGAAAAAGGAACCAACAACGGAGTTTCTACTGATATTGATGGTGCTTATAAAATGAAAGTAAAAGAAGGGGCAACAATCGTTTTTAGCTACATTGGTTTTGCCAAAGTAGAAAAAGTTGCCATAGGTGCTAAAATTGATGTTGTCCTGTCAGAAGAAGGAGGACAAGCATTACAAGAAATTATAGTAACAGGATCAAGAACGGCTCAAAGGAGTAATACAACAACTGCTCTACCTATTGATGTAATTTCTGCCAAAGACTTAGCGTCAACTGGACAAGCGTCATTTGACAAAGCTTTACAATACAAGATTCCTTCTTTTAACACGGTACAAACTCCTGTTAATGATGCGACTTCTTTATTAGATCCTTATGAAATTAGAAACATGGGGCCAAGTAGAACTTTAATTCTTATTAATGGAAAGCGTAAGAACTTAAGTTCATTACTTTACGTTCAAACATCTCCAGGACGTGGTGAAACAGGTGCTGATATCTCAGCTATACCTACTGACGCTATCGAAAGAGTAGAGATACTTCGTGACGGTGCTTCGGCTCAATACGGTTCTGATGCAATTGCTGGGGTAATGAATATTATCTTGAAAAAAAGCACAAACGGCGGATCAGTAACAGTAAGAAGTGGAGTAACTTCTGAAGGAGACGGTGAAATGTACGGAGTAAGTCTTAACAATGGTTCTGAAGTAGGGAATGGTAAAGGTTTTATAAATTATACATTAGACTTTTCAAAAGTAAACCAAGCAAACAGACCTGGTAAAGTTGATGGAGGAACAACGAATCTTGGGCCAGACAACAAACCGCTTTCAGGTGGAGAATATGCTGATTTTATTTACGTTAATCCTAATGATCCTAATAATTATGTGAACGGCGCAACTTCAACATCTATTAAAGCAGATAACGCTGCCGGGATAGTACAAATAAATAATTTCCTTGCTACGACTCCAGATGCTGGAAACATTAACGGTTCTCCTGAAACTGCTGCAGCAAAATTCTTAGTAAACGGTGGATTTGATTTATCTGAAAACACTCAAATGTACTATAATGCAGCCTATGTTTACAAAAAAGTAAACTCGTTTGCTAACTACAGAACTCCATATTGGAAACAATTATCAAGCCTTCCTTATTTAAAGGATTTCTTTGGAGACGGAACTGCAGCATCTTACAAAGGTTATGTTCCTACATTCACAGGGGACTTGAACGACTATAATGCTACTTTAGGTTACAAATCAGTTCAAAACGGTTGGAATACTGATGCAAGTGTTACAGTGGGTGGTAATACTCAAAGGTATAATGTAGACAACTCTCACAATCCATCTGACACAAAAGACGCCGATGGCGAAAATGTATATAGAGAATATAGTCCTATTTCTTTCAATCCAGGAGGAACTTCTTTCAATCATATTGTAGGTAATTTAGATATCTCTAAGATTTTATCAGACAAAATAAGCATTGGTTTTGGTTCTGAGATCAGATCAGAAACATTTGAAGTTATCGAAGGCGATAAGGCTTCATGGGATGGATCTGGAGCTGATTCATTTGCTGGAAACAGACCTGAAAACTCAGGTAAATGGAACCGTTACAACATAGGTGGTTATTTTGATGTTGCGTATGATGTAACTGAAGATTTCTTAATCAACGGTACAGTTCGTTATGAAGATTATAGCGATTTTGGTGGAGCTACTGTTTGGAAATTAAGTTCTAGATATAAGTTTGCAGACGACAAAGTAACATTAAGAGGATCTTTGTCTACAGGATTTAGAGCACCTACCTTACACCAAATTTACACTCAAAAATCACAATATTCTTTCGTTGCAGGACAAGGAATTCAAGTAAGTGGTATTATTAATAACGTTTCTCCTCAGGCACGTTTAATTGGTGTTCCAAAATTAGATGCTGAAAAATCAACTAACGTAACGATTGGAATAGGTGTTAAACCTTCTAGAGACTTTAATTTCACAGTTGATTATTACAATATCAAAGTAGAAGACAGAATTATCTTAGGAGATATTGTTGAAACACCTTATGGTAATGTAGCTTGGTTTGAAAACTCATTCGATTCAAGAACTTCTGGATTAGATGTAGTTGCTAATTACAATAATATTTTATTAGGTAAAGGAAAATTAGGATTCAATTTATCTGGAAATATCACTTTTCAAAATGAAAGAATTTCTCCAGTAAAAAGCGAGAACTTCAGTCAAACACTTGAGTCTTTAATGTTTACTTCAAGACCAGAAACAAAATGGATCTTAGGATCGAACTACGAAATTGGAAAATTTGGTTTTTCTCTTAACAATACTTATTTTGGAAAGACTACATTTAACCAAGCTGGTCTGAGTTCAGACTTAAGAACTGAGTTTATTCCTAAAATCGTTACTGACTTAGGAGTTACATTTTCTGCTACAGAAAAACTTACTTTATCATTAAATGTAAACAACTTATTAAATGTTTTACCAGAATGGGAATTCAAAGCTGAAAACGCAGCTGGTACTGTACTATTAAGCGATCCTTTACTAGTACAAAATCAATCTAACTTGATTACTTTTAACCAACGTTATTCTCAAATGACGTATGATGGATATCATTTTAGTCAACTAGGAACAATGTTTAACTTATCATTGAACTATAAATTCTAATTCGATTATTGAATAAATCAAAAGGGCTATCCATCGGATAGCCCTTTTTTTATATACTATTTTTTCATAAATTTATAAAGCGTTTAAAACCTATTGTTTATGCTCCATATCCTGCACTGCAATATCACTTCAAACGAAAGTAATATACAATTCTAAACGAAAAAATATGGCAACTCTCTACCACGGAAAAATGGCCGAAATATATGATGCCATGTATCAGACCTTTGTTGATTATGATGAAGAGTATGAATTCTATAATACTTTTATTAAGGAAAACAATTGCAAATCCATTCTAGAAATAGGCAGCGGAACAGGCAACCTAGCCAAAAGATTTAAAGAAAACCAGCAAGATTATATAGGACTTGATTATAGCGAGAGTATGATCTCTATTGCAAGAGAACGAAATAAGAATTGCACTTTCATTCAAGGAGATATGCGGGATTTTAATCTTGAAAAAAAAGTAGATGCTATAATTATCACTGGCAGATCCACCAGCTACTTGACGACAAACGAGGATATGGAAGAAACCTTCGCTTCACTATATAACAATATTACTGAGGAAGGAATAATTGCATTTGATTTTATTGATGCCAATCGGTTTATCCCTTATATAAAAGAAAATCAAAAAATCATACATCAAGCACAGTACGAGGGAATAAATTACATAAGAGAAAGCCACTGGGAAACGACTACCGCAGACAACTTTATGGTGGAATGGCGAGCAAAATACTACACTGATATAAATGGCGTAAAAAACCTAATAGCTGATGATTTTTCTAATGTTCGTGTATTTACACTAAATGAAATGCAACTATTCCTATATTTAAATAATTTTGAAATAATAAAAACCATAGACCGAAAAACCTATGCTTACGACACTTACGTAATTATAGCAAAAAAGAGAATGTGAATATTATAACCTTTTACATAAATTACGTAACTGTTTTAAAACCAAATAGTTTTAAATTTGTAAAACACAAAATTATTAAAATTAAATATCATGAAAAATATAATGTTAGGAATGGCCGTTTTATTATTTTCTTTAAATATCCAGGCACAGAAAAAAAATGTAAAATCAGAAATCAAAACTAATATCACTACAGTAAAAGATTCTGATGGTGCTAAAAAAGTAATCCAAACTAAAGAAATAGAAGAAGTTCAAGCAATTGAACTTAAAGATGCTGATTCTAAAGTTTTAAATAAGGATGTAAAAGAAAGTCCGGTAGAAGTTACCTCTACGACTAAAATCACAGAAAACGGAGTTACCAAAATTATTTCTGTTGACCGATCAGCTTATTATGAATTAGATGGCAAAAAATATCAGGTTACAAGTGACAATGGTGGATATACAATGTTCTCACCTAACGGTACTAAATCAGCCGTTTTAAGAAAAACCTCAAACAATAATTATATCTACAAAGCAAAAGATAAAACCTCTTATGGTTATTTTACTGCAGATGGTAATCTAGTTTTAGAGAGTTATGATGAGGCTACAGATACAGTAACTATTTCTACGTATATTATTGCAAAATAATGACAAGCCTATTATAAAAATTTAGTCTTTAAATAAAAAATCCTGTTCGCCGTAGCGAACAGGATTTTTTTATTTCTATTCTGGTTCTTACAATCAAAGAATCTATTCATTATGTAAGAATGCTTGTCTACTCAATAATGTTTCTTCTGTTTCCACATGATCATCATCAGGAATACAACAATCTACCGGACATACAGCGGCACATTGTGGCTCATCATGAAATCCTTTACATTCTGTACATTTTCCTGGAACAATGTAATATACTTCATCAGATATAGGCGTTTGCGCATCATCAGCATCCACCTCAGTACCATCCTGTAAAATTACTTTCCCTGATAATTTAGTACCATCTTTATATCTCCAATCATCTGCACCTTCATATATTGCTGTATTTGGACACTCTGGTTCACAGGCCCCACAATTAATACATTCGTCAGTTATTATTATTGCCATTTTGCTATAGTATTTATTATTCGAGCTAAAAAGAACCTTGGTAAGTCACTTTTGACTTTAAGACTTTTGACTTTCGAGTTATTAAAGCTTATTTTTGTGCAAAATTACAATCAAAACAATTCATAAGCAAACATTATGACATTAGAAACAAAAAAAAGTATTTTTGTTGAATTAGGAAAATTCTTAAGCCAATTTTCTGAAGATAATACCATTGAAAATCCTGACGTTTTAAACAACGATCTGTTTTTTGAGTCCTTTATTGATCTGATTAAATTATCGCAGTCACATAATGGTTGGTATACTCCAGAACAGGTTTATTTTTCCATTCAGTCTTGGGCCAAAGCACTTACAGAGGAAAACTTAAATCAATGGCTTTCCGCTTACACTATAGATACGACAAAATCTAAAAACATCGCTTTAATTTTAGCGGGAAACATTCCATTAGTTGGTTTTCATGACTTTCTATCTGTTTTGATTTCTGGAAATAATGTTTTGGTTAAAACATCTTCTAACGACCAACACCTGCTCCCGTTTTTAGCAAAATACATTATATCAATTGAACCAAGATTTGCTGATAAAATAAGTTTTGTCGAAGGGAAATTAGAAAACTTTGATGCCGTAATAGCTACCGGAAGCAATAATACGGCTCGATATTTTGAATATTACTTTAAAGACAAGCCTTCAATAATAAGAAAAAGCAGAAACTCAGTTGCCGTTTTAAGCGGAAAAGAAACCAAAGAGCAGCTAGTTGCTTTAGGGGAAGATATCTTCCGTTATTTTGGTTTAGGATGTCGCAATGTATCTAAACTGTTTGTACCAAAAGGATATTCTTTTGATGCTTTTTTTGAAGCTATTTTTGAATATCAGGATGTTATCCATTATGAAAAATATGCTAACAATTATGATTACAACAAGGCTGTTTTTCTAATGAGTAATTTCAAACTATTAGACAATGGTTTTTTGACTTTAAAAGAAGATAAAAGCCCTGCCTCTCCTATTTCGAGTGTGTTTTATGAATTCTATGATGACATCAACGATTTGAAAACGCGATTAGAAGCTGAAAGCGACCAAATTCAATGTATTGTAAGTGATAAATTGATTGAAAACAGTATTGATTTTGGACAAACACAACATCCTGAATTATGGAATTATGCAGATAATGTCGATACTATTTCGTTTTTGTTAACAACATAGTGGAAATATGTTTAATAATTCCGAAATAATTAACGCTTTTTAAAGTCCTATTGCCGAAATTTGCGTTTTAATTTTTTGGACACAAACTACACCATGAAAAAACACAACTACAGCGCAGGACCATGCATTTTACCGCAAGAAGTTTTTGAAAAATCAGCACAAGCAATATTAGATTTTAACGATTCTGGTTTATCAATTTTAGAGATATCGCACAGAAGTAAAGATTTTGTAGCGGTAATGGATGAAGCCAGAGCACTTGCACTAGAATTATTAGGATTAGAAGGCAAAGGATACAAAGCACTTTTCCTTGCAGGAGGAGCAAGCTTAGAATTTCTAATGGTACCTTACAACTTAATGAAAGAAGGTGGTAAAGCAGCTTATCTTGATTCAGGTACATGGGCTAGCGGAGCAATAAAAGAAGCAAAATTCTTTGGAGAAACTGTTGTTGTTGCTTCTTCAAAAGAAGAAAACTACAATCACATTCCAAAAGGATATACAGTACCTGCTGATGCAGATTATTTTCACTGTACGAGTAACAACACCATTTTTGGAACTCAAATAAAAGAATTTCCATCATTAGACATGCCAATTGTATGTGATATGAGTTCTGATATATTTTCCAGAGTATTGGACTTTACAAAATTTGACATAATCTATGCCGGAGCTCAAAAAAACATGGGTCCTGCAGGAACTACTTTGGTTATCGTAAAAGAAGAAATTCTAGGTAAATCAGGTAGAACTATTCCAAGTATATTGGATTATGAAAAACATATTAAAGCAGAGAGCATGTACAATACGCCTCCTGTTTTTCCTGTTTATGCTTCACTATTAACTTTGCAATGGTTGAAAAAACTTGGTGGAGTTGCTGCTGTTGAGAAATTAAACAACGCAAAAGCGGCATTATTATATGGCGAAATAGATAGAAACCCATTATTTAAAGGAGCTGCAGCGGTTGAAGACCGTTCTAACATGAATGCAACTTTCTTATTAAATGATGCTGCACATACAGAAACTTTTGATGCGATGTGGAAAGCTGCAGGAATATCTGGACTTCCTGGACACCGTTCAGTAGGTGGTTACAGAGCGTCTATGTATAACGCATTGCCTATTGAAAGCGTTCAAGTTTTAGTTGATGTCATGAAAGAATTGAAAAACAAAGTTTAAAGTTTAAAAGTTTAAAGTTAAATTAAACAACTTTAAACAAATTAAACATTAAACAAATTAAACAAAAAAATATAATGAAAGTATTAGCAAACGACGGAATTTCAAAAAGTGGAATTCTAGCTTTAGAAAAAGGTGGATTTGAAGTAATTACAACAAAAGTAGCACAAGAACAAGTAGCTAACTTTGTAAACGAAAACAACGTAGACGTAGTTCTTGTAAGAAGCGCAACTAAAGTTCGTAAAGATATTATTGATGCTTGCCCAGGCTTAAAAATCATTGGTCGTGGTGGTGTAGGAATGGACAATATTGATGTGGATTATGCTAAAAGCAAAGGGATTCATGTTATCAATACGCCGGCATCTTCATCAGAATCAGTGGCTGAATTAGTTTTTGCTCATTTATTTTCTGGTGTACGTTTCTTGCATGATTCTAACAGAAATATGCCTCTTGAAGGAGATTCAAACTTTGATGGTTTGAAAAAAGCATACGCTAATGGTGTTGAATTAAGAGGAAAAACTCTTGGTATTGTAGGTATTGGTCGTATTGGTCAAGCTACTGCTAAAATGGCTCTTGGATTAGGTATGAAAGTGATTGCTGCTGATAGTTTTATTCCGCAAGTTGATGTAAAAGTTGCATTCTTTGACGGACAATCTATCACAACAACAATCGTTTCTCAATCATTAGAATCTTTATTTAAAGAAGCTGATTTCATTACTTTACACGTTCCTGCTCAAGATGGTTACATCATTGGAGAAAAAGAACTAGCCATCATGAAAGATGGTGTAGGTATTGTAAACTGTGCTCGTGGTGGTGTTATTGACGAAGTAGCATTAGTAAAAGCATTAGACAGCGGAAAAGTATTATTTGCTGGATTAGATGTTTTTGAAAACGAACCAACTCCAGAAATGACTATTTTAATGAATCCTAAAATTTCATTGACTCCGCATATTGGAGCAGCTACCGGAGAAGCACAAGATAGAATTGGAACAGAACTTGCTTCACAAATTATCAGTTTATTGAAGTAATTATTTCACTTATATACAAAAGGGGATTATTAATTTTATTTAATAATCCCCTTTTTTTTGTAAATTGTGGTGAACCAATAAAAAAACTAAAAAATGTTCGAACAATTAACACAATTAGCACAACAGTTTGGAGTAGATGCGGTAGTCAAAAATGATGCTATCCCAAATGAACAAAACGAAGCAGTAATAAATGAAGCAAGCTCTTCAATAGTTACTGGACTACAAAAAGTAGTTGCAGAAGGTAACATAAGCCAATTAGGAGAGTTATTCCAAGGAAACAATGCTCAGGATAAATCAAATCCGATAGTACAAAAACTTACGGAACAACTTACGGGTAATTTAGGAGAAAAATTTGGATTGAATAGTGTAGCTGCGTCTGAAGTAGCGGCTACTTTAATACCAAAAATTTTGAATGCACTTGTATCGAAAGCAAAAGATCCTAATGACTCAAGCTTTGAAATTTCCGATATTATTGGAGCTATATCTGGCAACGGTACTAATGCTGGAATTATGGATACCATTTCTAAATACGGAGGTCAATTTGGCTTAGACCAAAATGCTGATGGAAAAGTTGATGTTGCCGATGCCATGGAAGCACTTAAAAAAAATGGAGGCGGCTTAGGTGATTCACTAGGAAGTTTATTTGGAAAATAATAAAAATTAAACTTTTAAAAAGCCAGCTATCATAGATTACTGGCTTTTTTTATGTTAAAATACTAACTACCAGTAATTTAATTTTGTAATTTTAAGATTAAATCATACCATTATGAAAAACATATCGTACATCTTACTAATTCTCTTAGTTACTTTAATAGGTTGTACCTCTGTAAAGAATACTGTCGCAAAGTCTGATGACTTAAGTCCTGCAATGGCAAACGACACAGTAAGAATTGCTAATGATGCACTGGAATATGAAGTAATTATAATTGACCCGGGGTTTAGTACTTGGCTAGCATCAAGAGCTTTCCCTCGAAATTATCACTCGCAGTCCTATTTAGAAAATAAAAACAGATTATGGGTTAGCGAATGGAATAGTAGAGTTTTACAACCTTTCCGTTACAATCCCAATCTTTATGAAATGTCCATTAACTATAATTCAAATGTTGATTATGGCTATGAGGTAAATTATTTAATTTACAACTATATGGTCTATTTTCAAAATACCTATAAACAAAAACTTTTTGGTTATGTTCCTCAGAGATAATGTTACTATATTTGTAATCATTATAAATAAAAATGAAGGAATTAAAAAAACGTTGGAAAATTGAATCCAATTTTCAACTAACAATTATATTTATTGTCTTTGCAATAACCGGTTCTACTTCGGCTTGGCTATCAAAGCCAGTTTGTTTTTGGTTGGGAATTATGAAAGAAGACTTCGGTTTCTGGTACACACCAGTTCGATTGCTTATAATTTTTCCATTATATCAAGTACTCTTGGTTTTAATAGGATCCCTACTGGGACAATTTAAATTCTTTTGGGCATTTGAAAAGAAAATGCTGAGAAGTATGGGATTAGGCTTCCTTTTTAAAAAATAAACAAACCTAACTCCCACTCTCTCTTTTTATAACATAACTGTAAAACCACATTAGTGTAAAAGAGGGAATAAAATCCGTGAAGGGAAAAATCTCTTCAATAAAAGTCACCACACCTCCTACTTTTCCTGCCGTTCCTTTATACATTTTAGTCATTAGATAAGCCGCTACAGGTGCCCAAATAACATCTGAAAATTCACCAACCATAGGTACAGTAAAAGACAGCATTCCTATGGCATCAAATAAAATGCCTAACAGTAAATTTTTCTTTTTAGTATTTCTGCTAACCGCAATAACTTCTTTCTCCATTACTTTTTAAGTTTATCGTTGTAAACTTTTTTTAATTTTTCTATTTTAGGAGTAATGATATAAGAGCAATAACCTTGAGATTTATTATCGTTATAATAATTTTGATGATAATCTTCTGCTTCATAAAATTTTGACGCTGCCGAAATCTTGGTAACTATTCGCTTCCCAAAAGTATCTTCACTTGTCATTAAATTAATATAGTCCTCAGCTATCTTTTTCTGTTCCTCGTTGTGATAAAAAATTTCACTTCGGTACTGCGTTCCCACATCATTACCTTGGCGATTTATTGTCGTAGGATCGTGGGTAGCAAAAAATATTTCCAGAAGTTCTCCAAATGAAATTTTTTCAGGATCAAAAGTGATCTTAATTGCTTCAGCATGGCCTGTCTCTCCTCCACATATTTCTTTGTACGTTGGATCAATTGTCTTTCCACCAATATAACCCGAAATAACGCTGCTTACACCTGCTAATTCCAAGAAAACAGCTTCTGTACACCAAAAACAACCTCCTGCAAACGTAGCTACTTCCATCTTTTCTTGTATTTCCATTATATTATATACTTTTATTTGAGGTAAAATAACCTCATTTTTATTTTAACCGTCATGAAATTAGAACTATTCTATATTTTAATCCAGTATAGCTGTTCTTACTAAATCATTATAAATCAAATTTAGGCTATTAAAAAGACTCCCCTATTTCTTATTAACTAAATTTTATACTTTGTCTCATGAAAATTATTTTGTAAGCCATTTAATATTCATTTAAATCTTTGTTTCTTTGCAGAAATACCTTCTTATGATCTATGCCAAGAATTTGCACAAATATTACGACCAACTCCATGTTTTAAAAGGAGTGGATTTACATATAAAAAAAGGAGAAATCGTTTCTATTGTTGGGGCATCCGGAGCAGGCAAAACAACACTTTTGCAAATCCTTGGGACTTTGGACAGACCTTCAACAGAAAAGGAAATAGAACTTCGCATCAACAACGAAGACATTCTAACGATGAACGATAAAAGCCTCTCCAAATTTAGAAATTTGAACCTTGGTTTTATCTTCCAATTTCATCAATTATTACCTGAGTTTACGGCATTAGAAAACGTATGTATTCCCGCTTTCATTGCTAATAAGTCCAAACACGAAACAGAAACAGAGGCTAAAAAATTATTAGATTTTCTTGGGTTATCTCACCGGCTAAATCACAAACCCAATGAGCTTTCTGGAGGAGAACAACAACGTGTAGCAGTAGCCAGGGCTTTGATCAACAAACCAGCAATTATATTTGCAGATGAGCCATCTGGTAATCTTGATACCGCATCTGCTGAAAACCTGCACCAATTATTTTTTAAACTGCGTGATGAATTTGGTCAAACTTTTGTGATTGTAACCCATAATGAGGAACTAGCTAATATGGCCGACAGAAAACTGATAATGGTCGATGGCCAAATTAGTAATTAGGAGCTTTTTCCAGCTATTTGTTACAATCTTTTTAGCAGTCGAAAAGCCTGATAAAAAGGATTTCCACTTCTATCTGGGCTAAGTGTATTTGCAATAATTAGTGATTTGTCAACAATTTGCGTCAATCTGTATTAATATATTTCATCCGGTTCCAATAATGAAAAAATCAGAACTTAAAGATTTTCTCGACGAAAAAGTACTGCAATACAACACCCTCGATTTTATAGAAAGTGATCCGGTGCAAATACCCCATCTCTTTACTCGAAAAGAAGATATTGAAATTGCAGGTTTTCTAAGCGCAACCATTGCCTGGGGGAATCGAACCATGATTATCAAAAATTCCCATCGCATGATTGACTTGATGGGCAATGCTCCTTATGACTTCGTGATGTCTCATTCTGATGATGATTTGCAAAGATTAGAGCCTTTTGTACATCGCACTTTTAACGGACAAGATTTTAGAAGTTTTATAAAAAGCCTACAGAATATTTACAAAAACCATAACGGTCTCGAAGCTGTTTTCTCTAAACATCAAGAACCAGAATCGATTCAAAAGAGTATCTCTGAGTTTAAGAAAACATTCTTTGAAATTCCACACCAATACCGTACTCAAAAGCATGTTTCAGATCCCATGAATGGTTCCGCGGCAAAACGCATCAACATGTATTTGAGATGGATGTGTCGTCAGGATAACAAAGGGGTTGATTTGGGAATATGGAAAAGCATTCCCACTGCAGTTTTGTCTTGCCCTTTAGACGTGCATTCTGGTAATGTAGCTCGAAAATTGGGATTACTTACCCGAAAACAAAATGATGGTAAGGCAGTAGCTGAATTAGACGCTAAACTTAGGATACTCGACCCTAATGACCCTGTTAAATATGACTTTGCACTTTTTGGATTAGGCGTTTTTGAAGGCTTTTAATTTTTTAATTTAAGGAGCGATTACTATTCAGTAGAAATTACTTGTTTAACAGTGATATACTTACTTAAACATCTTTTAACCGCATTTCATCGGCATATTTCGTGCTTTATCGTTTAATTAAAATAATTATACTACATTAGACTGAAACAAGTATTTAAATGTTGTCGTCTTTTTCACAATAGAATATTTTGATTAAATAGTTTAATAAAGCCACGTGAATCATTATTTAAAATAATATAAACGTAGAGAGAAATTATTATCTATAAAGTAGTAGAGTAGTTACTAAAATTTGAGCTAAAGTTATTATACAAAATTAACATGAAAAAAATTTTACTAGCCGAAGATAATTCAATGCTATCCTTATTACTTAAGTTCAGGTTAGAGAAAGAAGGGTACAAACTTTTGATAGCAGAAAATGGAAAAGAAACTATAGCCCTAATTGATGAACACAATCCTGAATTAATTCTAACAGATATTATGATGCCATATATCAGTGGGTTAGAAGTAATCACTCATGTACGTAATAAATTGAATGATAACACCCCTATCATAATTTTCGCCTCATCGGGTCAGGAAGAAGTAGTACTTAAAGCCTTCAATCTAGGAGCTACTGACTTTATGAGTAAACCTTTTAGCCCTAATGAATTAATGAATAGAGTAAATCGAATATTACGTTAAACAATATGGCAACTTATTCATGCGAATAAGATTACTCATAAAAAAACTAAAATTTTAAAAAATAGTAAAGTTTTAGAAAAGTCACAAAAACACTTTCTGCCTTAAAATACATAAAAAATAGTTAATTAATTGCGCTTTTTTTATTTGTATCTAAATATTTTACTCTTATCTTAGATTAGCCCAAAAGTCTACAAACCTGATCCTTACCTATTCAATTTAAAAATTAATTAGATATAAGTATGAGTAATATGTTTAGAAATGTCAGTCCCATTTATACCGTTTACTTTTCAAAATCAAATAAAAGTATTAGCTCTAGTAATGCTGAAAACGAATTATTCTCATTCAATAGTTACTTCCTTACGAATGAGTTTGTGTTTGATATAATGCAATATATCCTTGTTCCTTTGCTACTAGCAGTTATCATTACTATGGTCATATTATTAATTGCAAATCGCTTTTACTTCGAAAATAAAATACAACAAAAGAAAGACATAAGTAATAAAACTAATAATTTTCTTACTCAAATTATATTTTCAAATTATGATGCTAAAAGTATCAAGGAAAAAATAAAACTATTTGAAAAAGAAGTTCCTTTTAAAAAAAACTGGTGTAAAGGTTTAATTCTAAATACAATCCTATCATTTAAACGAAATGTTACTGAAGTGAATCCGCATCAAATGTTAATGATTTATAGATATTTTGGATTTCAGGAGTACAGCCGTAAATTGATTAAAAGCAGCAATTGGAAAAATAAATTATTAGCAATTTACCACTACCAGATATTAGACTATAAAATTAAAACCGGATACATAAGACCTTATGTACATGAGAAAAATAAATTTCTAAAGTCGAATGCATTAATTGCCATAATATCCCTTTCTGATCAAAAACTTGATTTTTTAAGCAATTATGAAAGTAAAATATCAAATGCTGATCAAATCAAAATACTCGATATCATTTATCAAAAAAAAACGGTACTACCCGAAAAAATCAATGAATGGCTCGATAATAAAAATAGTTCGGTAGTAGTATTAGCAATCAAGTTAATGATTCGATATAGTAAAACCTTAACCAACTCAGAAATAACGTACCTTTTTACAAGTGTTGACAATGAGATAAGAAAAGAAACTTTTGAACTTATCCGACATTTATATATCGTTGACGCAAACACTATCGTAATGAATCAATATAATCAAGAAACCGAGAAGTCTAATAAAATTACTGCTCTGAAGACAATGGCTGTTATAGGCGACGCTAACACTACGGATTTTGCACTCAGCCTTATTTCTAAAGAAAAAGATTTAGAAATAAAATTTGAAATCATAAATTGTATTAATAAAATTGACTCGACTTTTTTTAAGACTTTTAAAATAGACGATCCTTTAGAAAACAACATCATAAATAGAATTCTTTTACATGTTAATAACCCATATCTTAATTAAATACTATGGAGAATATTATTAAAACCTACGAAAATTTTCTCATATATTATTCAATTAGTTATATTTTAATTTACCTCTTTCTGGCTATTCTATCTTGGATCGCAATCAGAACTTATTTTCAATCTAAATATTTCTTGCTTAAGGAAGTATTGATTAAATCTAATCACACCGTTGGAGTTTCTATTGTGGCTCCGGCATTCAACGAAGCGGTTACTATTGTTTACAATGTTAAATCACTTCTTTCACAAGAGTACCCAAAATTTGAAGTAGTTATTATCAATGATGGAAGTACAGATGATACTCTTGCAATATTAATCGAAGAATTTAGCTTAGTTAAGGTGGACTTTTTTTACCAAGAAAAAATACCAACACAACCAGTAAGAGGACATTACAAATCCACGAATCCCGTATACTCTAAACTTTTAATTGTAGACAAAGTAAATGGAAAGAGTAAAGCTGACGGATCAAATGCAGGTATCAACTCTGCTAAATATCCTCTTTTTATCTGTACTGATGTCGATTGTATTCTAAGAAAAGACACAATTTCAATGTTAGTAAAACCCTTTATTGAAAACACCGAAAAAGTAATCGCAACTGGAGCAGCAATACGAATTTCGAATTCATGCGAATTTAAAGACGGCATGCTCTATAAATCACATTTTCCTACTAACTTTTTTGCACGTTTTCAGGAACTGGAATACACACGCTCTTACTTATTTGGCAGAATGGCCTGGAGTAAAATAAACGGATTGTTATTAGTTTCCGGAGGACTGGGAATGTTCGATAAAGAAACAGTTATTCAGGCAGGTGGATACTGGCATCAATCACTTGGTGAAGATATGGAACTCATCACTCGAATGAGAAAATTAATGCATCTAAAAAAGGAGAAGTTCTTAATAATTTACATTCCAGAATCTCTTTGTTGGACTGAAGTTCCTGCAAGTATGAGAATATTTATAAGGCAAAGAATTCGCTGGGCAAGAGGGTTAATTCAAACACTTTATTTACATAGAGAGGTGCTTTTTAATCCAAAATATGGCAAAACAGGTTTACTTATTTTTCCCTATTATCTGTTTTACGAACTTGCAGTTCCGGTCTTAGAAACTTTAGGATTAATAGCACTACTAGTAAACATCATGTTCTTTGATATTAACTATCATTATTTATCAATTGGTAGTGCTTTTGTCTATTTATTTTATATAAGCATAACTCTAATTTCAGTTTTTTTAGATCAATTGATTTATAAACATTACACAGGTATGAAAGAAATAATTATACTAATTCTAATGGTTTTTATCGAGCCTATAATTTTTCACCCACTGAACGTTTTTGCTTCGATACAAGGATATTGGCACTTTTTACGCCAAAAAGAACGAAAATGGGGAATAATGATACGTAAAGGATTTACAACACCACAAAACCAAACATTATGAAAAAAAGTATCGTTTTAAATATCGTTAGTTCTTTCATTTTTATTTTTATTTTTTCAAGTCAAAAAACCACCGCTCAAAAAATTGATACAGACAGCCTTTTATCTGTAATTATCAAGGACATGAAGGATGGCAAAAATTATGAAAAAAATATTGAGAGAGCATTGATTGCTAAAAAAATTGCTCCTGATTACCTTGATTATTATTTGTTATTAGGGAGAAACCATGATCTATTGAATAACAAAGACAGTGCTAGATATTACTATAATTATTATATAAAAAGAACAACTTATAATGAAGTTGCTTTCAATTATCTAATCAACATTGAATTAGATAAAAAAAACTATCTCGAAGCTGAAAAAATAATAGATCAAGCCATTGAGTTACACCCTGAAGATAGAAGTTTTGAAAAAAAGAAAATAGTGGTTTATCAGTTGCAAAAAGATACTAAAAAAGAATATAATTATCTAAAAACTTTGCAAGCCAAATTTCCCAAAGATGATGAAATCAAACAAACTCTATTTCTGGTAGAATCTAAAATAAACTCAGATAGAGTGGGCGTGAATTATAGTTATACTTCATTTGACAGAACTGCTTACGGCCCTTGGCACTTGGGAAGTATACAATATATTAGGGAACGTAGTTGGGGTTCTTTAATTGGCCGTGTTAACTATGTAAATCGATTATCATCTGGAAAAAGTGTTTCTGACGGAACACAATTTGAAGCAGAATCCTATTTTTTCACAGGAAAAACTAGCTATTCCTATTTGGGAGTAGCCTATAGTCAAGATCCCGTTTTCCCTAAGTTAAAATTAGCTTACTCTTTTTACCAAAGTTTCAAAAAAGGATGGGAAGCTGATTTAGGTGCTCGATACATCAAGCCCGAAAACACAGAAATTAAAACAATTGTTTTAGGAGTTGGAAAATACATTGGCTCTTATTGGATAAATTTTAGATCCTATATTCAAAATAGCAACAATGAATATAATCCGTCATTCACGTTAACGACAAGATATTATTTTGAAACTAAATATGACTATGTTTCGCTAATTGCAGGATATGGAACTTCACCAGACGAGAGAATCACTATTGGTCAATTAGAACAAAGAGTAAACCTTACTTCTTATAGAATCGGGGCTGGATATTTCAAATCATTCAACAACAAGTATCTGACAGGTATTCAAACAACCCTTAATAATCAAGAATACGTACCAAACAAAAAGCAAAATGAATTTGAAATTTCGTTACTATTCCAATACAAATTCTAATACGTTTGATAATAAATCATATCTATTTAGGATACTATTTTTTTTAATTTTCTTTAGCTGCAAAATGATGGCGCAATCTGATATTGTTATAACGAACAAACTAACTGAAACAAACACAATTAATATTGCCTCTGAGAGTGCAAGACCAGCTGCAATACTATTGAAGTCTTACTTAGATAAATCTTTTTCTAATGCCTTTGCGATTCAGACTAATAATAAAAAGAGCGAAGAAAGTTCAAAAATACTCCTCAAAATAGCAAAGGAAAAAAAATCAACTGACGACACTACCTTTATAATTAAAAGCAATTCATCCAGCATTTCCTTAATAGCTCCAAATGAAAAGTTATTACGTTACGCTGTTTATACCTTGTTAGAAACTTGGGGATTCAGGAAGTTTACAGCTAAAGACACATACATCCCTAAGATAGATTTAGTTAAATTCCCAAAAAACACGGAACAACATCATAAACCCTCATTCGAATATCGTGTATTACTATATCCGGATGCCTACGACGAAGACTTTAGAGATTGGCATAAGCTGGATTGGTACTTAAATGACTTTAGTGTTTGGGGGCATTCGTTTGATAAACTTTTACCACCGGCAACCTATTTCAAAACTAATCCAAAGTTTTTTGCTTTATATGAAGGCAACCGTAAAAGCGAATCACTCTGCATGACTAATGATACAGTTGTGAGTCTTGTCATTAAAAAAATGCAAGAGGTTATTGCTAAAAACCCCCATGCTACATTTTATTCTGTAAGTCAAAATGACGACGCTGTATACTGTGAATGTGAGGAATGCAGCTACCTAAACAATAAATATGGAGGCCCTCAAGGTTCCCTTTATTATTTTTTAAATAAAATTGCTAAACACTTCCCTAATACTAAAATAACTACCCTAGCCTATCTTCACACTTATAAGCCACCCGTAAATTTAAAATTAGAACCTAATATTTACACCTTGTTTTGCCCTATCGAGTTAAATCGGGGAAAATCTATTGTAAACGATAATTCTAGTACTTCTTTTAGAAAAACATTGCAAGATTGGGCTAAAACTACCTCGCATTTATATTTATGGGATTATACAGTACAATTTTCTAACTACCTATCGCCATTTCCTAACATCCAAACCTTTTCTGATAATTATAAATTTTTTAAAAATAATAATGTAACAGGGATATTTGCGCAAGGATATGCAGATGTGCCAGGAGATTTTTCAGAATTAAGGCAATATCTTTTAGCCAAATTATTATGGGATACAACTATCGATATTCAGGCAACAACAAATGATTTCTTGAGAGGCTTTTATGGTAAAGCGGCCCCATATATCAAAAAATATTTAGATCTTCTATCTGAAAATCAACAGAAATCTAATTCTTACTTAGACATTTATTCGGGCCCTGTTCAAAGTAGAAATACCTTCTTGTCACCCGAAGCAATGAATCAATACGATGAATTAATTGATGAAGCTGAAATGATCGTTAGTGAAGATACACTATTAAAACCTAGAGTTGCAAAAATACGACTCGCATTAGAGTATGTCTTTTTTGAGCAGTCAAAATTCTATGGTAAGGACAAGCACGGAATGTTTACAATTAATGAAGCAGGTCAAAAAGAAGTTAAAGACGGACTTACCAAAAGAGTGCAAACATTCTCAAAAAAATGTTCTGAATATGGAATTTACGAATTAAGCGAAGACGGGTTATCTCCAGAAAAGTACTATCAAGAATGGCTAGAAATTGCCAAAGACACGACAACACATCTTGGAGAAAACCTGAAAGTTAATTTTCTAACATTACCTGCGGCAGAATACAGTGGAAAAGGAAGTTACGGGCTGGTAGATGGTGCTAAAGGTCACAGAGATTACAACATAAACTGGATAGGTTGGTACGGCACTAATCCATCGATCGAGTTGATAACAAAAAAGCTAGAATTTAATCAAATAAAAATAAATTTTCTTGATGACCAGCGGCATTGGATCTTTATCCCTAAGAAAATTACTGTCTATGGATTTAATGATAAGGAATGGGTTTTAATTACAGAAAAAGACCTTGAAGATTTAACAGAAAACCCTATAATAAAAACAGAATCTATAGAGATAAATAGTAAAAAATTTAATAACTTTAATCGTATAAAAATAGTGATAGACAACCAATTAGAACTACCTATTTGGCGAAACCGGAAAGGAAAGAAACCGATGGTAATGATTGATGAAATTGAACTATACAATAAATAAAACTAAAAAATGGCTAAAAAGAAAATACTCATAATAGAAGATGACGAGCTTATAATTAAAATTATGGAGTTTATTCTAAAGAAAGAAGGCTATGAAACTTACGTATCAAAAGATGGTAATGACGGCGTAGAACAAATAGCGATTATAAAGCCTGATTTAATTATTACCGATATTATGATGTCCTATAAATCAGGACTAGAAATCACCGCTTATAGTAAAAAAAATTATCCTACTATTCCTGTTATTATAGTTTCTGCTCTAGGTAAAGAAGACCTAACTGTAATTGAAGGCTTTGAACTTGGTGTAGATGATTTTATCGCTAAACCTTTCAATCCTAAAGAATTAGTTCTAAGAGTAAATCGTTTCCTTTAGAAAGTTTTACTCTTGTTTAAACGGTTAAAAACGACAACAATAGCAGAGTAATAACCACTATCCTCATAAAAACACTATCTTTGCACAAAATATACGTTTTATGACCACTTTCGAGCAATTCAATCTTCCAAAATCAGTCCAAAAAGCAATAGACGATTTAGGATTTACTACCCCTACTCCTATTCAGGAAAAAACTTTTTCTGTGATAATGTCTGGCCGTGATATGATGGGAATTGCACAAACAGGTACTGGTAAAACATTTGCCTACCTATTGCCTTTATTAAAATTATACAAATTTATACCTGGACATACTCCAAAAATTGTAATCCTCGTTCCTACTCGTGAACTTGTAGTTCAAGTAGTGGAGGAAGTGGAAAAATTAACCAAGTATATGTCGGTTCGTACCGTTGGTATCTTTGGTGGTGTAAACATTAATACTCAAAAAACAACTATTTATCAAGGTTGCGACATATTAGTAGGAACACCTGGTCGAATCATGGATTTAACATTAGACAATGTGATCCGTTTTGAGGAAATGCAAAAACTAGTTATCGATGAGTTTGACGAAATGTTGAATTTAGGGTTTCGTACTCAGTTGACTGCTATTTTAGCAATGATGCCTAAAAAACGTCAAAACATCCTGTTTTCTGCAACGATGACAGATGAAGTGGATGCTATTTTAAATGATTATTTTGATTATCCACAGGAGGTTACTCTTTCAGCTTCTGGAACACCGTTAGAAAATATTCAACAAATCGCTTACAATGCACCTAATTTTAATACGAAAGTAAATCTATTAAAACACTTGCTACAGGAAAATGAAGACATGAGTCGTGTTTTAATTTTCGTAAACAACAAGAAAATTTCAGATATGCTTCATGTTCGTATCGATGAAGATTTTGCAGATCAATTTGGAGTAATCCACTCTAATAAATCACAAAATTACCGTTTGAGTACGATGGCTTCTTTTCAAGAAGGAAATCTACGCGGACTTATTACTACTGATATTATGGCTAGGGGTTTAGATATTTCTAATATCACCCATGTTATCAACTTCGAAATGCCAGCAATGCCAGAATTATACATGCACCGTATAGGTAGAACTGGACGTGCTGATAAAACGGGTACAGCAATTAGTTTTATTGCTCCTAGAGAGGAAGAAGCAAAAGTTGAAATTGAAGTCTTAATGAACATGGAATTACCTATTGAAGCATTCCCTGAAGAGGTAGAAGTTTCAGCAAAGTTAATTGAACCAGAAAAAGAGAGACAAGTCGTTAAGTTCTTAATGAAAAAGAAAACGCTTGATGGAGACGGTGCTTTTCAAGAAAAAAGTAAAAAGAATAAGAAAGTCAATTTAGGAGGTCCTGGTGTTACCAAGAAAAAAACACATGGATCTGTAAATCGTAATATGTTAAAAACGAGAGACAAGAAAAGGAAAGACAAAAACAAATAGTATAAAAAAGGCTATAAAAATGAAATTCATTTTTATAGCCTTTTCTCTTTGCAAGAAGATCTATTACTATTTATTTTCAGTAAAAACCAAGCATACCGGGGAACACAACTCTATTTTTTTTCCAGTATCCATTAGTTTGCCCGTAGTAGTATTTCTTTGAAATATGATAATGTCATTCGTATATTGATGCGCTACTAAAAGAAAATTCCCAGTTGGATCAATGGCAAAACTTCTTGGTCCTTTACCTAAAGTACTTGTTTGTCCTTGAGACTCTAATTTTCCGTTTTTTAATATTTTAAAAATTGAAATAGTATTGGCTTCGCCACGGTTTGTTGCATATAAAAATTTTCCGTCAGGCGAAATATCTATCGCAGCTCCAGTGAAAGTCCCTTTAAAATCTTTGGCTAAAATGGTAGTTTGATCTACTTTTTTCAACTTCCCTTTCGAATAAGAAAACGTAGTCAAACCGCCGCTAAGTTCTTTCAAAAGATAAGCGTACTTCCCATCCTTACTAAACGTTAAATGTCTTGGACCACTTCCAGCTTCAACAGCGAAACTATCTTTTACTTTTAGAGCTGCATTGACTGAGTTTGGATTGTATACATAAGAATATACCTTATCGTTACCTAAATCATTAGCCAAAACAAACTTTTTGTCAGGAGAAAATTGAACCATATGAACGTGTGGCCCTTCTTGTCTTTTAGCGTTAATTCCTTTTCCGTAGTGCTGAATCACCTGTTTGGCTTCACCAATACTTCCGTCAGCATTTTTACCAAAAACACCTATATTTCCACCAGAATAGTTAGCAACAATTACATTTTTATCATCGTTAATAATATAACATGGATCTGCTCCCATTGCATTCTGGGAATTTAAAAAATCTATTTTACCATTAGAAGGAGTATAACCGAAAGCACTTACTTTACTCTCATTACCATTTTCATTTACAGAATAAATAAACTTATTATCTGCTGAAAAAGTCAAATAACTCGGGTTAACTGTACTTTCAGCTGCATTCTTAAAATTAAAATCACCCGTATTAGCATCAAAACTATAAACGTAGATCCCTTTGCTTTCGCACCCCTTTGTATAAGTACCTATAACTAGATTGAATTTATTATCCTGAGCTTGAATACTGTAACACATTAAAACTAACAGAAGGGCCGTAATTTGCTTTTTCATTTTCTTAAATTATTTTTAAAAGCTAAAATACATAATATATCGCAGTGTATTTGCAGCATTTAAAAAATATAAAGTCCTTTCAAAATTGATTTTTTTTAAATTGAAAAGAAAATCGAGTGTGCAATAAAAAATTTAAACAATAGCGTATTGCAACTGTTAACAAATTTGTATTTTTGGTTGCAACTTCATTGAGAATTTAATCCAATGCAGCAAACCTTACGTAAGAATGCAATTTAAACATCCTGAAATTTTATACTTTCTCTTCTTGTTGATTGTACCTATTTTGGTTCATTTATTTCAATTTCGTCGTTTTAAAAAAGAATACTTCACTAACGTTCGATTCCTATCCGCACTTTCTGTGCAAACCAGAAAAAGCTCCAAAATAAAAAAATTGTTGCTTCTTAGCTGCCGATTATTATTACTTTCTTGTATCATTGTCGCTTTTGCCCAACCCTTTTTTGAAGCAAAAGATAAAGAGAATGCAACAAACGAGATGTATATTATTTTAGACAATTCATTTAGTATGCAAGCCAAAGGAAAAAAAGGCGAATTACTAAAACGAGCCGTTCAGGAACTACTTGAAGACACTCCAGAAAACACTACTTTTTCTTTGTTGACGAATTCTGAAGATTTTTGGGACACTGATATAAAATCAATTCGGAGTTCCCTCCAAAATTTAAAATACAGCGCTACACCATTTCAATTAGATCCTATTTTAGCAAAAATAAAAGCACATAAATCTGCTTTTAAAAAAGATATTATCATCATTACAGATGGAGTTGGTCTCACTGAACAACAACTTAAAAATAGGGATAAAAATGACGTACCCTATTTTATAATCCCAAAGGCACAACAAAAAAACAACACTTCGATAGACAGCGTTTATATTAATGAAATATCTGATGATTTCTATGAAATTACAGTTGAATTATCACATTATGGCGCTGATCTTAAAGCGATACCCATAGCGGTTTACAATGAGAACAAGATGGTCGCAAAAACAGCGGTTAAATTTGAAACTAAAAAGAAGAGTATCAATTTCACTATTGCAAAACAGCCCTTTCACGGTTATGTTTCTATCACTGACAACGGACTCAGCTATGACAATACGCTATATTTCACTATTTCGAAAATAAAAAAAACCAATATCATTAGCATTGGTGAACCCGAAAAAAGTAATTTCCTTAGTCGGATTTATACGGATAGCGAATTCAATTTTGTTAGTTCAACTATTCGCTCACTAGATTACAATAGCATTGAAAAACAAGATGTAATCATTTTAAATGAACTCGATGATATTCCAGAAGCTTTGCAAACGACTTTGCGGTCTTTTGTAGAAAAAGGCGGCAATATTGTCCTTATACCTTCAGAAAAAGATACGGCAGCAAATCTAAATCAATTTCTCGGAAATTTTGGAGCCATCCAATTTAAGCCTTTTGAAAATGTGGAGAAATTGATCACTAAAATAAATTTCAATCACCCGCTGTTTAAAGCTGTTTTTGAAAACAGAATCACTAATTTCCAATATCCTAAAACAAACGGTTCCTTTACAATATCAAATACAAATGCCGCAGCGCTATATAATGATGATCAAAGTACCTTCTTAACGGCTTTACCAAATGCAATTTTTACCGTATATGTTTTTTCGGCTCCAATAAACACTAAAAATTCAAATTTCCAGCAATCACCGCTTATCGTTCCCACCTTCTATAAAATGGCAATGAATAACCAGCCAAAAGGCATAAATTCATTTACGATTGGAAATCCAAATCCGTTTCTCGTTGATGTTACACTATCAAAAGATGCAGTATTAACCGTTACTAATTCATCTGAAAGTTTTATTCCCATTCAACAAATCATAAATGACAAAGTGAAATTAACGTTTAATGACTATCCAGAAGAAGCGGGGAATTACGGAATCTACAACCAAAAAGAACTTTTGGAAAATATTAGTTTCAACTACGACAGAACAGAAAGTAATCTTAGCGCAGTCAATGAAAACGTACTTTCTGAGTATAAAATAATTGATTCCGTAGCAAATGTATTTGATACTTTACAAAGCAACCGATTGGACAATCAAATTTGGAAATGGTTTGTTATCTTTGCACTGCTCTTTCTAGTCACAGAAATGGCAATCATACGATTCATGAAATAAATTATTTGTTTTTAGAATACCGCATTAAAAAAAAACAGTCTCTATATATGAAATTTATCCTCCGAAGCGCCAAAATTATCGATTCAAACAGTCCTTTTAACAATCAGACAGTAGATATTTTAATTGTAGATGGTTTTATAAAAAAAATAGCTGCATCCCTTCCCAATTCAGATAAAACCGAAGAAATCAAATTAGACAACCTCCATGTATCACAAGGATGGTTTGACAGTAGCGTTTCTCTAGGTGAACCCGGTTTTGAAGATAGAGAAACTATACTAAATGGATTAAATGTTGCGGCAAAAAGTGGTTTTACTGCTATCGCTTTACAGCCCAACTCCTTCCCTATTATTGACAATCAGTCCCAAGTTAATTTTGTTCAGAATAAAGCCGTAGGAAGTGCTACGCAACTTTTCCCAATTGGTGCTTTGACAAAAGGTAGCGAAGGAAAAGATATGGCTGAATTATTTGACATGACAAATTGCGGAGCGATTGCCTTTGGCGATTATAATAAAAGTCAGGACAATGCTAATTTGCTCAAAATAGCGTTGCAGTATGTACAAGATTTTGACGGCTTAGTGATCGCATTTCCTCAAGACGAAAAAATAAAAGGACAGGGCGTAGTTAATGAAGGCGTTGTTTCAACTCGATTAGGATTAAAAGGAATTCCAAATCTAGCTGAAGAACTACAAATTGCCAGAAATTTATTTTTACTAGAATATACTGGAGGTAAGTTGCACATCCCTACTGTTTCTACAGCAAAATCAGTTCAATTAATTAAAGATGCAAAAGCAAAAGGATTACAGGTTAGCTGTAGCGCTGCTGTTCATCATTTAGTAATGACGGATGAAAAACTGGAAGGTTTTGATACCCGATTTAAAGTTTCGCCTCCATTGCGTACAGAGAAAGACCGAAAAGCATTACTCAAAGGAGTTTTAGACAATACCATCGACATGATCACATCAGACCATAATCCTATGGATATCGAACATAAGAAAATGGAGTTTGACATGGCTAAAAATGGAACTATCGGATTAGAAAGTGCATTTGGCGCTCTAATGACTGTTTTCCCATTAGAAAAAGTGGTAGAAAAATTAACTTCAGGAAAAACAGTTTTTGGCATCGAAAACTACCCTATTACAGAAGGAGCCAAAGCAAATTTGAGTTTATTTACACCAGAAGGAAAAGGCGTTTTCACCAAAGCGGCTATTTTATCTAAATCTAAAAACTCCGCATTTCTAGGAGCACAAACAAAAGGAAAGGTATACGGAATCGTAAACCAAGGAAAATTAATATTAGCACAATAATACAACATGAATAACACTATTGAAAAAGGAAAAACGGCAGCGATTACCAGCTATATTTTAGGTATAGGGGTTTTTATTGCGATGTCCATGAACTCTGAAGATAAAAATACATTTGCATCGTTTCACATCCGTCAAGGACTGGGAATAACACTTACTTTCATCTCACTAGGCTTAATAATCAGCAATTTTGACAGTCTGCTGATTTCGGCTCCAATGTGGATTTTCGTATCTGTGCTATGGTCTTATGGCATTTTCAGTGCAATAAAAGGAGAAACAAAACCAATGCCGCTATTAGGCAACCTTTTTCAAAAATGGTTCGTAAAAATATCTTAAAAAAATGAATAAATTATCACTTGACTACCTCATTAGAGAGCCCAAAATAAAATTAGAAAAAAACCCACTTATACTTTTACTCCACGGATACGGCAGCAATGCCGAAGATTTATTTTCATTTGCAAATGAACTTCCAGATGAGTATTACGTGATCTCTGCGCAAGCACCTTATGACATACAATACGGTAGTTATGCCTGGTATGCGATTAATTTTGATGCAGACCAAAATAAATTTTCAGATAACGAACAAGCAAAGTCTTCCAGGAATTTAATTGCTGGTTTCATAAACGAGTTAATCCTCAATTATCCGATTGACGCAAAAGCAGTTTCTTTGCTTGGTTTCAGCCAAGGGGCGATATTGAGTTACGCAATTGCGTTATCTCATCCAGAAAAAATTAATAAAGTAATTGCGTTGAGTGGCTATATAAACGATGAAATTTTTGAAGAAAACTACCAAAATAGTGATTTCTCAAAACTAAGTATATTTGCTTCCCATGGGGTTGTTGACCAAGTAATTCCAGTAAGCTGGGCTCGAAAAACAACGCCGTTTTTAGATGCATTAGGAATCGAATCGATCTATAAAGAATATCCGATAGGTCATGGAATATCACCGCAAATTTTTGCTGATTTCAAAAACTGGTTATAAAACAAATCAAAAAAAAGGTTCCAATTATGGAACCTTTTTTTGATTATTTCTGATACAATAATGTTTGGTTTACTTCAAAAGAAATAGTTTCATCACTATTTACAAAATATTTGAGTAACACTTCACCCCATATTTCTCCATCGCTATAATCAGCGATAATCCATCTGTGGTTTAGAATTTTTACTTTATTAATTATAAATTTATTAGCTCCTATTTGATCTTGCCCAACATAAGGATTCCCTTTTGGGTTTGAATTATAATCTAATAATTTCTCTGTTACATAAGGAATTAATTCTTCATACTTAATCATTTTTTCTGAATCTGCCGAGTCAAAATAATTCTGGGCATTTTCATTTTTTTCTAAAGAAAAATAATTAGCATCATTCAATTTAGCAGTAACTGACGTCAAACTGTCTTTTAATTTTTTAGTTGTTTTTTCATACCTGCTTTGCTCGTAAGCGACCTCTTTACTATAAAAACTGTAGGTAAAAACGTTCATGAGGACTAGTATTATAAAGGCATAGAGCAGAAAAGATTTTTTCATTATTTATTTATATTAAAGTGTAATTTCTAAATTATCGTAAGCAACAAAGACATTTGCAGGCAACTTTTTTTGTATCTCTTCATGAAAGCCAAATAAATGACTTATATGCGTTAAGTACGTTTTTTCAGGTTGTAGCAGCGCAATTAAGGCTAAGGCTTCTTCTAAGTTTAAATGAGAGAAATGCTCCTCTTCTCTTAACGCATTAATTACTAATACTTTTAAGTTTTGAAGTTTAGGGATTTCACTATCATCTATTGTTTTTACGTCAGTAAGATAAGCAAAATCGTCAATTCTATATCCAAAAACTTGCAGATTACCATGCATAACATTTACTGGAATTGCTGTTTTATTCCCTATTTGAAATGGCTCGTTATTGACAACGGCATTGACTTTTACAGAAGGTGCACCGGGATATCGATTTTCTGTTCTAAAAATGTATTCAAAGCGTTCCTTAAGGTTATCAATCACTCGATGATGGGCATAAATAGGAATCTCTCCCTGTTTAAAATTAAACGGGCGAATATCATCTAAACCGGATGTATGATCCGCATGTTCGTGAGTAAATAAGATTCCATTTACCTTTTGACAATTAGACGCAAGCATTTGCTGTCTGAAATCAGGGCCGCAGTCAACTACATACGAATAGTCGTCCCAACTAATCCAAACAGAAACGCGAAGCCTTTTGTCTTTGAAATCAGTGCTTTTGCATACGGGGTGGTCACTTCCAATAACAGGAATCCCTTGCGATGTACCAGTGCCTAAAAAATATACCTTCAATTGCTCTTTTATTTTTTTACAAAAATAGGATTAATTCTCTTTCATTAGAAACCTATTTAATTAACTTTGTAACATATTAGCCATATTTAAAATATAATGGATACAGAGATAAAATTAAAAGGTGACAAAGTCATCGCACAAATACCCTCAATAAAAGACAAAGCCCTACGTATAAATTTGAACGAAAATATATATGGAACCTTTGCCGAGATTGGTGCTGGACAAGAAACTGTAAGACATTTTTTTAGATCTGGTGGTTCATCCGGAACTATTGCAAAAGCGATGTCAGCCTATGATAAAGATTTTAGTGATTCTATTTATGGTATAGAAAAAGACGGAAGGTATGTAACCGAAAGCCGACTCAAAAGAATGATCACCATGGAAGGTGAGTTAATTGAGAAGCGATTGAGTAGAGAAAAACATCCTAATAAAATGTTTTTTAGTTATGCCAATACGGTTGCTACCATTGATTTTGCCAAACAATTTAAAGGCCACGGATGGGTAGGTATCCGTTACCAAATTGAGCCAGACGAAGATTATAATGAAATTATACTTCATATCCGTTTTAAAGAAACTGATGCTCGCTTACAGCAAGAAACCCTTGGTATCCTTGGAGTGAATTTAATTTATGGTGCTTACTATAAATACAATGACCCTAAAAGATTACTACGTTATTTATACGATCATTTAGACAAAGACCAACTGGAAATAGATACTATAAATTTCTCAGGTCCTCGTTTTGCCGATGTAGACAATCGCTTGATGAGTTTACAATTAGTAAAAAACGGAATGACTGATGCGGTTATGTTTGATCCTCAAGGCAGAAACATACTTCCAGCAGCAATATTGTATAAAAAGAATATTCTTGCTCTAAGAGGCAGTTTCCGTCCGGTTACGAAAGTAAACATGGACATGTACGAGAAATCATTGAAGATGTTTCTTGAAGAAAATAAAGTCGAAAAAGAAAATACACTAGTTGTTTTTGAAATCACCTTATCAAACTTACGTTCTGATGGTGAAATTGACGAACGCGATTTCATGGATCGAGCCGAGTTACTTTGTTCTCTAGGGCAAACAGTAATGATTTCGAATTTCCAGGAATATTATAAAGTGGTCGAATATTTTGCTAACTATACCAAAGCAAGAATGGGATTAGCCATGGGAGTAAATAACTTAGTTGACATTTTTGATGAAAAATACTATCGTCATTTAAGTGGAGGAATTCTGGAGGCTTTCGGGAAATTATTCTTCCGTGATATGAAGGTGTTTTTATACCCAATGCTTGACGAGAATGGTGACATCACTACTTCAGAAAATCTAAAAGTACATCCTAGAATGAAAGAACTTTACAAGTTCTTTAAATTCAACGGAAAAGTAGTTGATATTGATGATTATGACCCTGCAATCTTAGAGGTATTCTCAAGAGAGGTTTTAAAAATGATTAGCGACGGAAAACAAGGTTGGGAACCAATGCTTCCTTCCGGAATTGCTGAAATAATTAAAGAGCATAGCCTCTTTGGTTACAATCCGACGAAAATTTTGAATGAAAATAATTTAAATCCTGATTGTTAATCTAAACGATTCGGTACTAATTAATAAAAAAGCCAAGAAAGTTAAATTTACTTTCTTGGCTTTTTTTGTATTAAAAAACGACTGATTTTTACTTCTAAATCTCTTTTAGAATTTGGTCAGCATGCGCTTTAGTTTTTACTTTTTCGATTACTTCATCGATAAGTCCATTTTCGTCGATGACAAAAGTAGTTCTGTGAATGCCGTCGTATTCTTTTCCCATAAATTTTTTAGGTCCCCAAACACCAAAAGCTTCAATTACTGATTTATCCTCATCTGTTAATAGCGGAAACGGGAAATCATATTTTTCTTTGAATTTAGCTTGTTTCGCTTGTGCATCGGCACTTACTCCGAGTAGTTCGTAATTGTTTGCTTTAAAGCGCTCAAAATTATCTCTTAGGTCGCATGCTTCTGCAGTGCAGCCTGGTGTACTTGCTTTTGGATAAAAGAAAACAACTAATTTTTTTCCCTTGTAATCTGCTAATTTATGAGATTTCCCGTCTTGGTCTAATCCTGAAAAATCAGGCGCTTTATCTCCTTTTTTTAATGTTATCATCATTTTTTTATTTAACCGCAAAGTGCGCTAAGGTTTTTAGCAAAGATCACAAAGCTTTATTATTGTTTATTACTATTTTAATTTACACTTCTACTGCCCCAGATGGTAATGGAAAGCCCGGACTGAAAAAATACATTTTTTTATTGTTTATAAAGAGCGACCGGCAGGAAGCTCCTTTATAAACTTAGAAAAAAAGTTTTTATGAAGGAGGACTTGTAATGAACAGCTGGATTAGGCACATCCTAAAATTTATATTATTTTTACAAGATATAAAAATACAAAAATGACGAAGCAAGAACGGGTAACGTTTGTTATAAATACGTTAAAAGAATTATACCCAACCATTCCCATTCCTTTAGATCACAAAGATCCTTATACTTTATTGATTGCAGTATTACTCTCTGCACAATGCACTGATGTGCGTGTCAACCAAATTACGCCATTGCTTTTTGCTAAAGCAGATAATCCTTATGATATGATAAAAATGTCTGTCGAGGAAATAAAAGAAATCATACGTCCTTGTGGGCTTTCCCCGATGAAATCTAAGGGAATTCATGGTTTATCTCATATTTTGATTGATAAACATGGCGGAGAAGTACCGCAGAGTTTTGAGTTTCTAGAAGAATTACCGGCGGTAGGTCATAAAACAGCAAGCGTTGTTATGTCTCAAGCCTTTGGAGTTCCGGCTTTCCCAGTCGACACTCACATTCACCGTTTAATGTACCGATGGAATTTGACTAATGGTAAAAATGTGGTTCAAACAGAAAAAGATGCTAAACGTATTTTTCCTGAAGAAATATGGAACGATTTGCACTTGCAAATAATATGGTATGGAAGACAATATTCGCCCGCAAGAGGTTGGGATTTAGAAAAAGACATAATTACTAAAACTGTAGGAAGAAAAACGGTTTTAGATGGGTACTATAAAAAATAAATTTCACTAGTTTGAAATACAAATTAGTGAAATTTATCAATTCAAGTTCCGTAATAGAACTTGGTTTTTAAGCTTTTAAACTAATAATGGTTTAGTTAGAAATAATTTCGAAACTATGATTATTAATTTCAATCATGGTTAACGCCTTTGAATAATTTAATAAAAAAGAAACGACTTCTTTTCTTGGTTTCATTGCCTTAATGGATAATGATTTTTTAGAGTAAATTTTTGCCATGTTGTATTAATTTGTTTTTATTAATAACGCAGCATATATCTAAATATTGTTAATTAGTTAAAACAATTTGATGTTTGTCAATAACTTTTCTCAAGTTCATTAAAGCGTAACGCATTCTACCTAAGGACGTATTAATGCTAACTCCTGTAATTTCTGAAATTTCTTTAAAGCTCATATCCTGATACATACGCATCACTAAAACTTCCTTTTGGTCGAGAGGCAGCTCTTCGATAAGCTTCTTTATGTCGCTTTCTACTTGATCAGATATAATTTTATTTTCTATCGTAGGGGAATCATCAGACATTATCGAGAAAATAGAAAACTCTTCAGTTTCTCTAAACATTGGCATTTTCTTATTTTTTCTAAAATGATCGATAATAAGATTGTGCGAGATTCGCATAACCCAAGGCAAAAATTTCCCCTCTTCATTGTATGAATTAGACTTTAGCGTTTTGATTACTTTAATAAAAGTATCTTGAAAAATATCGTTTGAAATATCTCTATCCGAAATTTTAGAATAGATAAAGCCGTAAATTCTTGATTCATGCCTTTTGATTAATGTAGATAGTGCTTCCTCGTCACCTGCTACATAATTTTGTACCAATAATGCATCCGGGGGTTGTGTATGAGCCATAGTTATACCTTTTAGTCTAGTTTGAAATTTGGAGTAAATTTTCTAAAAAGTAGTGTTATACTATAGGCTGGATTTAATTATGGTTTCATTTAGTAGCCAAATTTAACAAATATTTACGCTAACAAACAAATAAATTTAAGAAAAATTAACGGCCTAAGCATTAAAGTATTAAAAACAAGGAGTTAAAGATTCTATTTAAACATTTTTAAAGGATCACAAAAAACTTGTGACCCATTAGTACCCTTAATTATAGCATCCTAAAGAGAAATAAATCAATGATAAAAGAGCTGTTTTTACTCTAAAAAAAAATAAGTAGCAAGCTTAAATTTACTTGCTACTTTTCTTATATTTCCATCAGCTATTTATTGATAAACTCTAATATAATCCACAGAAAAATCTTGTGGAAAAATGGAATCATCAACATCTGGCCCTCCAAAATTTCCTCCAATTGCCAAATTAATAATAAAATAAAAAGGTTGATCATACGGCCAGGTCGCTTCCGTCTTATGCTCTGGATTAAAAGTGTAGACTAAAATAGAATCTACAAAAAAGTCTATTTTATCTTTTGACCAATCCATCGCATAGATGTGAAACCCTTCTTCAATGTTTTGAAACTTTGTTTTTTTAGTGTTGATAGTATTTCCGTGACTATCCTGTGTATGCAAAGAAGTAAAAACCATATCTGGCTCTCTTCCTACATACTCCAAAATATCAATTTCTCCACATTTAGGCCAACCTACTTTATCAATATTAGATCCCAACATCCAGAAAGCCGGCCATATGCCATTCCCAACAGGTAATTTTGCTTTAGCTTCAAAGTACCCGTATTGAAATTCTTTTTTCCCTTTGGTTGTGATTCGGGTAGAAGTATATTTCACCTCTTCCTTTTTAGCGGTAATTACTAATTTACCTTTTACTAATTTATGATTTTCATTGGTATATAATTGACGTTCATTATTGCCCCAACCACAATTGGGGCAACCGTCTCCAAGTTCAACATTCCAAATTGCCTCGTTTAAGTTTTTTTTTCCATTGAAATTTTCCTCCCAAACCAATTTTTTCCCTTTTGGCTGTGCCAAAGAAATCGAACATACCATCAATAATATTAAAAATTTATTCATTTACTAGTTATTTAGATATTGAAAATCTCCTTCTAAGGTTTGAGCAGAACTACCACCAACAAATACTTTAAAATCGCCCGGTTCAGCTTCCCATTTAGAATTAGCAGTAAAAAACTCGATTGTTTTTTTGTTGATTACAAAAGATACTTTCTTAGACTCATTAGGTTGCAATTCAATCATTTCAAATCCCTTTAATTCTTTTACTGGTCGTGTTACCGAGGCAAACAAGTCACGAATATACAATTGAACAACTTCTTTACCTGTGTATTTTCCAGTATTTTTTATTGTAACAGATACTTCCATTTGACCATTGTCTGCAAATGATTTTTGACTTAATTCTAAATCAGAATATTTAAATTTAGAATAGCTTAACCCATAACCGAATGGGTATAACGGAGTATTCTCTACATCAATATAATGTGACCAAAAAACACTTTCTGGTTCATTCATAACTGGCCTCCCTGTATTTTTATAATTGTAGTAAATGGGTACTTGACCTACATTTCTTGGAAAAGTCATTGGTAGTTTTCCGCTCGGATTATAGTCGCCATACAAAACCTGTGCGATCGCATTACCGCTTTGAGTCCCTAAATGCCATGCTTCCATTATCGCGGGAATATTTTCGTCAGCCCATGGAATAGCGAGTGGTCGTCCATTATTTAAAACCAAAACAATATTAGGGTTCGCTTTAAAAATTGTTTCTAACAATTCTTGTTGTACTCCAGGCAATCCTAAATCTGTTCTACTTCTACCCTCTCCTGATTGCAATCCGTGTTCTCCTAAAACCATTATCACAACATCAGCCTGCTTTGCTGCAGAAATTGCTTCTGCAAAACCGCTTTTGTCTGTCATATTAATTTTAGTCTCCCAAACAAATTGGGTTCTTCCGACACTAACATCAGCTCCTTTGACATAGTTAAGTTGATTTCCTTTATAGCCTTGAAGTCCCTCCAATACTGAAACAGCACTTTCGTCATCTGCCGCAATTCTCCAACTCCCCAACGGACTCGTTTTATCATTTGCCAATGCTCCTATAAGAGCAATTTTTACGCCTGATTTTTTAAGAGGTAACAGTTCGTTTTCATTTTTTAATAAGACAATTGATTTTTTTGCCATATCCAAAACTTCTTCTTGAAACTTAGCACTTCCAACCGTTTCTTTTTCACGAGTTTCATCACAATACTTATATGGATTATCGAATAACCCCAATTCAAATTTCACTTTAAGGATTCTTCTAGCAGCATCATCAATTAGATTTTCGCTTACTTTCCCTTCTTGAACCAATGCCACCAAATGCTCTACATAAGCACTGGATTCCATATCCATATCAGAACCTGCATTAATCGCAATTTCGGCAGCTTGCTTGCTGTCTTTTGCATAACCATGAGCAATCATTTCGTTGATCGAACCCCAGTCAGACACTACAAAACCATCGAATTTCCAATCGCCTTTTAAAATCTGTCTTTGCAGGTATTTATTTCCGGTGGCAGGAATTCCGTTCAATTCATTGAAGGAATTCATAAAAGTTCTTACTCCGGCATCGACAGCCGCTTTAAAAGGAGGAAATATAACATTCTGTAGAGTAGTTTCACTTACATCAACTGTATTATAGTCTCTTCCCGATTCTGCAAAAGCATACCCTGCAAAATGTTTAGCACAAGCTAAAATAGTGTTTGTGGCAGCTAAATCAGTTCCTTGAAAACCTTGGACTCTTGCTACTGCAATTTTACTTCCTAAAAAAGGATCCTCACCTGCCCCTTCCATTACTCTACCCCATCTCGCATCTCGCGCAATATCAACCATAGGCGCAAAAGTCCAGTTAAGTCCTACTGCTGAAGCCTCCTCTGCAGCCATTGCAGCCGATTTTTGTATAGCTGCCATGTCCCAGCTTGCTGACTCAGCTAGTGGTATAGGGCTTATGGTTTTATAACCATGAATTACATCAAATCCAAAAATTAAAGGAATACCTAATCTTGTTTCTTCAACTGCAATTTTTTGCAATGCTCTTACATCCTTTACCCCTTTTACATTAAGCATTGAGCCTACTAAACCCTTTTTTAAATCATCATACTTTTTTGCAGCCTGTCCCTCTTTAGGAGAAGGTCCTGTTATTTCCCAAAAACCATTGTATTGATTGAGTTGCCCAATTTTTTCTTCTAAGGTCATCAATTTCAAAACCGAATCTACTCTGATTTCTAAAGGATTATCTTTCACGTAAGAAACCGATGGTTTCATTATTTTGTCACCACAACCCACTACTAAAAGGGAAACTGTAATGAAGGGTAACATCAATTTTAAATTATTTTTCATGTATTTCATTTTTTCATATTATTAAAATTAAAAGGCCGGTAAAACACCCGACCTTTTTAATCTCTTTAAATAAATACTTACTTATTATTGATAAACTCTTACATAATCAATCTCCATTGAAGATTGAGTAAATGCGGGATCTACCGTACCTCCAAAAGTTCCTCCCATAGCTACGTTTAAAATCATGAAAAAGTCTTTATTGAATGGCAGACTACTAACATTTGCCACAGTGTGGTATAACACATCATCTACATATATTTTTACTGATGCTGGAGTCCAAATAGTTTTATAAACATGAAATTCAGTAGAAGCATTGGTAATTGTTTTAGTACTTCCATTTGCATTACCGCCAGAAAAGCCTGGATAATGCAAAGTACCATGAATAACATTGGGCTCATTTCCTTTGTGTTCCATAATATCTATTTCTCCACAACCTGGCCATGTATTAGTTGCGTAATCTGAACCTAACATCCAGATCGCTGGCCATGTTCCTCCACCTGCTGGCAATTTAGCTCTTACTTCTACTTTTCCATAAGTAAACTTGTACTTACCTTCTGATTTTAATCGAGACGAAGTATAACCAACACCTACTTTTTTGGCAGTAATTTTTAAACTTCCACCCGCTACTATTACATTATCTGAACTATTAGTATAGGTCTGCAATTCGCTATTTCCCCAACCACCAGCACCTAAGTCATAAGACCATTTGGCTGGATCAGGTGCACCATCAGTATTAAACTCATCCGAAAATTTAAGTGTTGTATAATCAGTAACCGCTTGTGTTGGTTTTGTTGTGGTAAAAATCATATACCAAGCTAAACCTGTATTATTCGCCTGTACAAAACGCACAGCCATACGGTTATCTGTTATTGATAGAATTTCATAAGAGCTTTGTCCTACATAGTACCCCATAAATCCTCCGTCAGAGAAATTCATAACCGTACCTCTTGTTTGAGTCAAACGATCGGCATTGCGCATTATGACTGATTCTGAAGGGCTTAAAGCTACCGTTTTAAGTCCTCCTGTATTATAAGCCAAACAAGCATCATTACTTCCTGTTCCGCCACCTACGCTTAAGTAAGCACTGTTAAAAAATGTAGAGCCACCATTATCTAATTTGAATTTCATGATACCGCCATCCAAACTGAACGTTAGCACATTATCATAAAAACAACTAGTCGCCGCTGCACCTGCTTTTTCAAACGCAACCGCTTGGTAATAATTTGGATAATAATTCTTAGTAGCGTCGCCATCATTCTGCCCTACACCTAAATGGCCTGGTTCTGACGCAGACACGTACCATTTTTTAGTAGTACCACCTGTCAAAAGCTTAATAGCCTCCGCATCTTCGAAATTACTTTGCACTTTTACTTCAACAGTACTATTCGTCGACACTCCCCCAGTACCTGAAGCAACCACAGTTACAGTATAAGAGTTAAGACCCACTTTTGTAAAAAGTTTCTCCAAAACACCACTTGGTGCGTTTGAAGACGTTCCATCAGGGAAAACAAATTTATAGGATATCGCATCATCTGCGGTTGCCGTAAATTTAACTTTACCGGAACCATCACCATTTGGGTTCGCTGCTGTTTTACCAATCAGCTGTACTGCTACTTGCAAATTTGTAGGAGCCTGTAATGAACCGAAAGTAAAATCATCTTTCGAACAATTGACCATTATTAACAATATAAAAATGGAGATTGTGTTTATAATTATTTTTTTCATCTTTTATGTTTTTAGTTGGATTGTTTAATATCGTCAAAATAATAGGTAGCTCCGGCTCCTGTTTGTCCAAAATCAAAGAACACAACCACTCTTTGATAATCATTAGAATTTATAACACCTGGAAAATCAAAAGTCAGTTCTTCCCAACCATTAGCAACTGTAGATGTAGCATCAACTTCAATATTTGTCGCATCAGTAGCTACTTTTTTCTCCAATTTCATTTTTACTACAATTCCAGCTTTTGGAGACCAAACTTTCATTTTAATCTTTTTCATCACCGCAAAATTTATAGGGCTATCTAAAGCCAATGAACTACCTGCCCATACTTCGGCTCCGCTTCCTTTTGTAAGGGCTGCTACTTTTGTAGAAGTATTGATTCCTGTAGCATTTTGATTAGCAATAACAGCTGTGTTTGCCCCGCCGAAATTCCCAAAATTATAGGTCAAAGTTGCTGACTCAAAAGAAAGAGGTAAAACTAAAGTTTCAGCACCACTAACTAATTCTATATCATCATAAAAATAATCAACACCTGTACCTGGCTTTCCGAAATCGAAAAACACTACAATTCTTTGGTAATTATTTGCATTGTTAATTGTTGTAAAATCATAATTCAATTCTTCCCATCCATTAGCAACGGTTGTAGTGACATCTACTTCGACATTAGTCGCGTCAGTAGCTACTAATTTTTCAAGCTTCATTTTTATCACAATTCCAGCTTTAGGTGACCAAACTTTCATTTTAATCACTTTTTTAGTTGAAAAATCGATAGGAGCAGCTAATTCTATTGTAGAACCAGCCCAAACTTCAGCTCCAACTGGCTTAGTTAATTTGGCTACTTTAGCACTTCCATTAACTACTCCAATACTTGGATTGTTTGCACCAACAGAAAAAGCGCCTCCAAAATTTCCAAAGGCAGGTACTGCCGTTTCAAAAGTGATTGGTAAATTGATAGGGTTTGAAATAACTACTGTTTGTGTACTGGTTGTTTTGGCTACTCCACCACTCAAAGCCACTATTTTTACTACATAACTTCCAACTGCTACATAAGTATGGCTAATGGCTTCTCCTTCCATGAAATCTACTGGTACTTCATTGGCTACATCTCCAAAGAAAACTTGGAAATAGGTTTCTAACTTGGCTGTAGCCGAAACTGTAATTGAGAAATTATCTCCTAAAACTGGACTAATAACTGGTGCTAAATTGGTAGGCGCAAGAAAAGACACCGTTACAACTTGAGTAACTTCAGTTTTTTTACCGTTTAATGTCGTTGCAACGATTTTTGCATTATAAACTCCTTCTTTATACGTATGATCTACTGTTGCACCCGCATTTACATATGCAGGCTCCGTTGTTCCGTCTCCAAAAAGTATTTCATATTGCGTAACTCCTTCACCTCGTGGTAAAAAAGTAACCTTTCCAGTATTATCTTGAGTCACTGTGGTTAATGCTGAAATGTTTTGTGGCGCAACTAAAGCGTCCAAATCAACGTCTAAGTTGTCTTCTGAACACCCTAAAAAGAGTGCAAAAACAATAAGACTTGCTATTAATTTTAAATTTTTCATAATTACTGTTTTTTTAATATCCAGGGTTTTGCGTCCAATTTCCGTTTGCAAATTGAATTTCCTCAATTGGAATAGGGAATAATTCATTTTTTCCAGCTGTAAATCCAGTTATTTCTTGAGCCGCTTTTTTAGTTCTCACTAAATCAAAGAAACGGTGTCCTTCACCAACTAGCTCTATTTTTCTTTCTGTCAAAATAAAATCAGTTAATGCTGCTCCTGATGCTGAAATGTCATGATTAAGATCTCCGAAAGCACGCCTTCTAACTTGATTCAAGTATCCTCTGGCTTTAACATCACTCAATCCACTTCTATTAAAAGCCTCAGCTGCCATCAATAACACATCCGCATAACGTATCGATCTGTAATTATTAGGATTAGTCAAGTTTAAATCTCCTGCAGCTTTTGTGCTTCTTTTTCTTGGAATATACTTTCTATTAAAGTACCCAGTGTCTTCATACCCTTTACCATAAGTAGCACCTGTTTTTGTTGCCCAATCTTTAAAATCTAAAATGGCAACAGCCTTACGATTGTCTCCTACCTCAAAAGCATTCACAATTTTAGGTGTAGGAATATTAAAACTAAAACCAGATGTAAATAAAGTTCCAGTATAGTTTCTCGGTCCGCTAAAACCAACAGCTACATTTCCTTCGCTACATTGTAAACAATCAAAACTAGCTCCTTTAACGTCAGAGTATTGTACTTCAAAAACGGATTCAGCTCCATTTTCACCCTCCGCTTCAAAAATCGAATTGTAATCTGCTACAAGTGAATAATTCCCTGCCGTGATTAAACTTTCTAAAGTAGTTGCGGCCTTAGGAAAGTTGTCTTGATATAGATACGCCTTCCCTAAAAGTGCCAATGCAGCTCCTTTTGTTGCTCTTCCCTTTTGTGAAGGCAAAGCGGCTAAATTTTCAGAAGCGTAGATTAAATCAGCTTCAATTGACGCATACACCTCTTTAACCGTAGAGCGTGGAATAGTTTTTTCATCTCCAACTTTGAAACGGGCATCCCCTTTCATAGGAATACCACCAAACCATTTTACCAATTCAAAATGGTAATATGCTCTAAGGAAACGAGCTTCAGCAATAACTTGCTTTTTACCATCAAAATTAGTTTTATTTTGAAACTCTAAGATGTAATTAGCTCTGTTCACTCCTGCAAACATCCAGTTCCAAACATCTCTTAGGTTACTGTTTACCGGAGTATGAATCATATCGTCAACTTGCTGAAAACCAATGACATCAGTTTGACTCTCTCCACCTGCTAAGGTATTGTCAGATGCAATTTCACCTAACAGTACGTTTACATAAGAGGATTGTAGTAAGTCGTAAGTCGCCACTAACGCATTGTCATAATCGGATTTAGAATTAAAATAATTCTCAGAATCTATAGAATATGCTACATCTCGATTAACAAACTCATCGCTGCAAGAAACGGTAAGAGTTGAAAAGATTACTATAGTAGCAATTGTAAAAAATATATACTTTTTCATTTTAATATTACTTAAAAATTAATATTTAGACCTAACAAATAGGTTCTTGGAGTAGGATAAAAACCATAGTCAATTCCACTACCAATCGGATCCCCATTGGACGCTCCTGGATCAAAACCTCTATATTTTGTAAAAGTGTACAGGTTGTTTACTCCTGCATACAATCTCAACTTGGTAATACCTGCTTTTTCTGTATATCTTGAATTAAGTGAGTATCCTAATTGCACGTTTTGAATTCGCACATATGAAGCATCCTCTACAAAATAGTCCGAGAAAACATTATTTGCCGTAGCTCCTGTGGTAACTCTAGGCGTCACACTAGTTGTTCCTTCCCCTGTCCATCTATCCAAAACATAATTCAAACGGTTAGCATCAGAAAGTGTTCTTTCATAATTTCGCACCATATCATTTCCTACAGAAGCAAAAGTGAATACTGCAAGATCTAAGTTTTTATAATTCATCTGCAAATTGAACCCCATCGTCGCTTTTGGAATTGGGTTTCCTAAATTAGTCCTGTCTTTTGCATCTATAACATTATCTCCATTTACATCAACATAACGAATATCTCCAGGTGCTGCATTAGCTCCTAAACCTATCTGTGACGGATGTGCATTAATTTCAGCTTGATTTTGGAAAATACCATCCGTTTTATATCCATAGAAATAACCAATAGGAAGGCCTACTTCCATTCTTGATGGAGCAGGTTGGCCAACACCAAAGACTCCTCCTTCTATAAAACCGGTACCATTGTTTACTTCCAATACCTTATTTTCTAAGAAAGTAACATTATAACCCGCACTCATAGAAAAATTATCAGAAAATGAGTTTTTGTAATCAACAGAAAATTCAATCCCTGAGTTTTTTACTGTTCCAGCATTTACTGTAGGTGCGCTTGCTCCAGGAGCATAATTTCCCGTAATTCCAGAAACAGGAATATTTGGAATCAATAAATCTTTTCTTGTATCCGTAAAATAGTCAGTAACTATCGATACCTTATTATTAAATAATTTTAAGTCTAAACCAAGATCAAATTTTTGCGCTTGTTCCCACTTCAAATCTGGATTCGGTATTTGACCGCTTGCTGTTCCGTTTACTAAAGTACCATCAAAAACATAAGTACCTTGACCGCTAAGTTGAGAAACATAACCATTATTAGGGATTTGATCGTTTCCTAAGGTTCCATAACTACCTCTTAACTTCATGAAATTTACTAGTTTTGAATCACCGTAAAAACCTTCATCAGAAATTATCCAACCAGCAGTAAAAGAGGGAAAATAACCCACTTTATTACCCGGTCCGAATTTTGTGGAAGCATCACGTCTTAGCATTGCTGACAATAGATATTTCCCCTTGTAATCGTACTGCATTCTACCAAAATAAGATAGTCTTCTTTCATCATATACATAAGAGCCATTCGTTTTAGCTTCCAAAAACCCAGTAGTCAGTGAAATATCAGCATAATCCCAAGAATTGTTAGGTACGTCATAGCCTGTTGCGTTTAATGAGCTACCCCACTCTTTATAAATAGTATTTCCAATTGTTCCTACGAAATTATGATTCTCGCCTATTGTTTTTGTGTAAGTTCCAAAAATATCGAACGAATAATTATTATCATTTACATCTTTTTGAAAAACAGAACTTCTTTGCACATCAAAAACTTTTCCTCCATAATTAATTTCTTTAGCAAAAACTTTTTCTTTACTGTTAGATGTATTAAACCCCATAGAACTAGATAATACAAACCCATCAAAAAGTTTATATTCTAAACCAAAATTTCCATTTAACTTCTTGAAATTATAATCATTATAGGTATTAGCAACTTGAGCTAAAGGATTTATTATTTCATTTCCCAAACCTGTTGTGCTCGGCACTACAGTAAAATCTCCATTTGCACCGTAAGGATTTAACGTTGCAGGAGTATTTAAAGCATTAAACAAAACAGAACCTAATCCATCCTCACTTAATGTTTTACGATTAAAATAAGTATAAATAACGTTTGTTTTTAATTTTAATTTATCTGAAACGTCAGCCCCTAACGACACTCTAGCAGTATTTCTTAAAAACCCAGACTTGTTACCGCCAATAATACCTTCTTGATCTAAATGGGATCCACTTACGGCATATGTGACCTTATCTGAACCTCCGGTAATTGATATATCATGATTAATAATTGGAACGCCTTTATTAAAAACCTCTTTTTGCCAATTTGTCCCTTTCCCAAGTCCGCTTACATTAGAAAAAGGAACTGGATTACCTCCGTTTGCATAACTTTCATTGAGCAATAATGCATACTCTGTCGCATTCAACAGGCCAAGCGACTTGGTTGTTTCCTGAAAACCTGTATAGGAATTGAAACTTATTCTTGGCTTTGAATTCTTTTTACCTGTTTTTGTTGTTATCAAAATAATACCATTAGCACCAATAGTTCCGTAAATTGCTGCTTGTGCATCTTTTAAAACGGTAATAGTTTCAATGTCATTTGGATTTAACAACCCTAGTTCTCCAACATACCCATCTATAATAGTTGTTGGTCCGTTTTCTCCGTTTGTTGCAATACCCCTGATACGAATATCTAGCTTCGCCCCTGGTGCTCCAGAAGTTGATGTCACATTAACACCAGAAACAGTTCCTTGCAAGGCTTGTTCAATTTTAATAGGTTTTAAAATTTCCAATGTCTTGCTATCTACAGTAGATACGGCACCCGTTACTTCTCTTCTTTTTTGACTTCCGTAACCAATAACTACTACTTCTTCTAAACTTTTAGCATCTTCTTCTAATATGATGGTCAGATTAGTATTGCTACTGTTTACTTTATATTCAAAATTTTTATAACCTATATAAGAGAATACAAGCGTAGCTCCTGATGAAATTTTCTTTAGAGAGAAAGCACCATCAAAATCGGTTACGGTACCACTAGCCGAATTTTTAACTTGAATATTAGCTCCTGGTATTGGTAGACCAGAACCTTTCTCCTTTACAATTCCTCCAACATCATAACTTTGGGCAAAACCGAAAGTCGAGAAAAAAAGGAAAATAATTAATAGATAATTTGATTTCATAATTTGTGTTTTTTGTGAATTATAAAATTACACTGCTAACACTAAATAATCATCAAAAAGAACCTTTACAAAAAACATACAATGCAAAAAAAACAGTATTTAATTCATAATAATATTATAAAACTAAGAAAACGGCCTGTTAAATAACAAAATACCCAAAAGCATAAAACAAAAAAACCACAACAATAACGTTAATGTTGTGGTAATGTATAGGTAATATACCGTAATAGTTACAATACTATACAGCCAAAATATATTCTGCAAGGCCTTGCTCGTGTACTAATCCCATCTTTTTACGCAATCTATACCTCTTTATCTCTACACTTCGTACTGAAATATTTAACATAGGAGCAATCTCCTTTGAAGTAAGATTCAGTCTTAAGTAAGCACATAATCTTAAATCATTTGAAGTCAGAGAAGGATGCAGTTGCTTTACTTTTTTGAAGAAATCCTTATCCGTATTTTCAAATGCTTCTTTAAAAACACTCCAAGAATCCTTTCCTGTTATATTTTTATTAATCGTAGAAATAACCGATTTAATACTTCTGTTTTCATCACTGTTTGTCTTTTTTAAATCTTCTTTTATAAACTCAAGCAGCTCGTTTTTACTATTCAAACTCATTGTAGAAGCGGCTAGTTCTCTATTTTTTACATCTACATCTTGAGAGAGTTGCTCATTTCTCACGCGCATTAATTGGTGCTCACTCTCAAGTTCTTTTATCTCTAACAAAAGGTTATTTTCTTCAATAAGCTTGTCTTTTTGCTTTTGATAATAACTTTTATATTTCTTGTGAATAACCCGAGCTAACAATAATAATAATATGAAATAGAGAAATAGCGCCTGATTAGTACCATACCATGGTTTTTGAATTCTAAAATTATAAACAACTACTTTTTCGAGTGTTGTATTCGCAAATCTTGCTCTCACTTTAAACACATAATCATGTGAAGGAAGGTTTTTAAAATTTACCGATGGTTTTGCACTCCAGTCGCTCCACTCGTTTTGAAAACCTTCTAGTAAATACTGATACTCTGCATTGATATACTTATTGTATTCTGGAACGGTATAACTAAAGGTTACGTTGTTTTCATTATAATTAAAAGAACCTTCTGTGGTTAACGTGATATATCTAGGCTCCTCATTTAATTTATTAGCGGTGACACTTGATAAAGAAATCCAATAATCATTAAAAGCAAGCTCATTAATATTCATAATATAATAACCATCAGTAGTGCCAAAAAGATAATCTGAATTAGAAATCTGAGCTATATTTTCGTAGCCCAACATCGAATTTGTTAAAGAAACAGGAATGGGAATACTATTTTTTTTAAGCTGATTACTTAATTTGCTTGAAGAGAAATAACTGATGTAATTTTTAGAAAACAACCAGATTTTATTCGTATTATCAACAATCATCTTTCCAGAAGTATATTCATCATTTTCAAAAACTGAACTTAATAAAGTATCTTTTTCAAATAGTTTGGTTTTATTATTTAATTTAAAAACACCTAATTTATAAGCATAATATATGACGTTATTAAACTTTACCAAGCAAGCATTTTTCCCTTTTTTAGGATTTACATACGTTTTAATTACTTTTATATTATCTAATTTAACATCACAAACTAATCTGAATACGCCTTTATATTCGTGACTCACATAAATTTCATTGTCTTTTGTTATTTCGAAATATTTTGAAGAATAATCAAATCCTTTTATTTTATTTCTAAAAACCCACTGATTATTAACTTTTTGCAAAACAGATATTCCATAGTAATTTCCCTGTAACAATAATGCTTTGTTTCCTGGTACGGTTTCAAATTTCCAAGTTCCTGATTTAGAAAAAATAGGTTTAGCTGAACTATTTTCAATAATAAAAGTACCGGTATCGTGTCCGCAAAACAAAGTTTTATCGTATTCAAACAATGACCAAACCTGACCTTTAGTACCTTTGATAAAAGTAAATCTATCTTGAGAATTATAGTTTCTATAGAACAATCCTTGATTGGTTCCTACATACAATTTTCCGTTAAAAAGTTTGGAACAATATACGGTTCCTAAAGCGCCTGTATCATCAACATAACTCCGAATAGGCGATTGCATATTGATACAGTTTATTCCGTTATCTAAACCTACCCAAAGATTTTTTTCGGCATCTTCAAATAATGAAAGTGCTGTATTATTACTTAACCCTTGATTTTGAGAAATATGGTACTTTATTTTTCCTTGATTTGATAAAACAAAAATCCCGTTAGAAACCGTTCCAATAGCGTAGCTCCCATCCGAAAGCAACTGACTACTATAAACACTACTATTTGATAACTCAGCATCAGCTTCGGTAATAAACTTAGTCCATTTTAATCCTACTAATTTATAAAAACCGTCTGTTTGTGTCTGAATTAAAAGTCCGTCATCGGATGCAAAAATATTAACTACTCTGTTATTCTTCAAAATTGTACTATTCGAAATCAACTTACTCTTTCCGCCTTCTATTTCGAACAAATCACCAGTAACCGTTTGGAAATAAATAGAATTTTTAGTTCTAAAAGATCGAAGTATACCCGAATTAGGCTTAATAACCTTAAAAGCCTTCGTTTGGAGATCATAAATGTAAATTCTGTTCAACGATTGAAATAAAACCCAATGCTCATAATTTAAGATATTCCAAAATTGTTCGTCATCAAGAATTGTATTTTTTAATTTCTGACTTAAAGAATTGTATTGCAGCCTTCCATCCGTATTTCTTTTCCAGAAACCAAACTCCATGTAGCTCCCCGTAAAAACTTTTCCATCAATTACTTTAACGGATCTAATAATTGTTTCGTTAGAAGAAGGGTACAACTGCCAGCTAGCACCATTGTATTCTAAAAGCCCTTCGTTATTGGCAAAAAAAACATATTGATTTTGATCCTGAGATATCATCCAATTTTGATTTCCTGCACCATAATGATTCGGGGCATATTTCACTATTGGAGGCAACTCCTGTGAAAAAGCAAAAGACGAGACTAAGACGAACAGAATATATAATTTTGTTTTCAATGGATTTGGGATTTATTATATTTCAAAAATAAAACTAAAAACGGTATTTATCATCCGAAAGGAAATAATTAAACTGTACAGTATGAAAAATTGAGATTTAAAAGCCAAATTTAATTTAAAACACTAGAATTAGCTAAAATTTGTGATTCGTTCAATCCCATTTCTCTATTCAAAATTGATTACTTTTGTGAAAACACATTATTTTTTATGCAAGTTGACTTTTCCAAAATAGATCCAAAGAAAAATATAATAATAAAAGGGGCACAAGTACACAATTTAAAAAATGTGGATGTTGTGATTCCGCGCAATAAATTAGTGGTAATCACTGGTCTTTCTGGCTCCGGAAAATCCAGTTTAGCCTTTGATACTTTGTACGCCGAAGGACAACGTCGGTATGTAGAAAGTTTGTCTTCTTACGCCAGACAATTCCTCGGAAGATTAGACAAACCTAAAGTAGAGTACATTAAAGGTATCGCACCTGCTATTGCCATTGAGCAAAAAGTAAACACTACTAACGCTCGTTCTACAGTAGGAACTTCTACTGAGATTTACGATTATATGAAATTGTTATTTGCCCGAATTGGTAGAACATTTTCACCAATTTCTGGTCAAGAAGTAAAAAAGAATACGGTTACTGATGTGGTAGCTGATGTGAAAAAACTTGATTTAGAAAGCAAATGGCTACTCCTCGCACCAATTCATCTCGAAGAAGGTCGGAAACTAGAGGATAAGCTTAAAGCATTGCTACATCAAGGGTTCGCTCGAATTTTAGTTGACAATCAAATGATTCGTTTAGACGAAATCGATCAGCATCCACTAGACAAAAAAGATATATTACTAATAATTGATCGAATTGTAGTAAAAGACGAAGAAGAATTCTTTAATCGTCTTGCTGATGCGGTGCAAACTGCTTTCTATGAAGGAAAAGGTATCTGTTATTTACAAGAATTAAATTCTGATAAAAGGTTTTCTTACTCCAATAATTTTGAACTCGACGGAATTACTTTCCTAGAGCCAAATGTCCACTTGTTTAGCTTCAACAATCCTTACGGCGCTTGTCCCGTATGCGAAGGATATGGAAACATAATAGGTATCGATGCTGAACTAGTTACCCCAAACACTTCTCTATCTGTTTATGAGAATGCCATCTTCCCTTGGCGCGGCGAAAGCATGAGTTGGTTCCGCGATGAACTAGTGAACAACGCTTACAAATTTGATTTTCCCATTCACAAACCTTTCTATCAGTTAACCGGCGAACAAAAAGAGTTAATATGGCAAGGGAATCAATATTTTCAAGGTTTAAATGATTTTTTTAAAGAATTAGAAGAAAAAAATTATAAAATACAAAATCGCGTAATGCTTAGTCGTTACCGTGGCAAAACAAAATGCCATGCTTGTAAAGGAAAGCGTTTACGCATTGAGGCTTCTTATGTAAAAATCAATTCAAAAACTGTTTCTGACTTAGTCGATTTACCAATTAAGCATTTAGTTACTTTTTTTGAAGGAATCGAATTGGATGTCTATGAAAAACAGATCGCAAGACGTTTACTATTAGAAATCAATAATAGATTGTCTTTTTTAACCGAAGTAGGTTTAGATTACCTAACCTTAAATAGAAACTCATCCACTCTTTCCGGTGGAGAATCACAACGCATCAACTTGGCTACTTCACTAGGAAGTAGTTTGGTGGGGTCGATGTACATTTTGGATGAGCCGAGTATTGGCTTACACCCAAAAGATACGGAACGCTTAATAAAAGTATTGATATCACTTCGTGATTTAGGAAATACTGTTATAGTCGTTGAACACGACGAAGATATTATGAAAGCCGCCGATATGATTATCGATATTGGTCCTGAAGCCGGCTCCTTCGGTGGAGAATTAGTTGCTCAAGGTACCTATGAAGAAATTTTAAAATCAACTTCGCTCACCGCAAAATATCTCAACGGAGATTTAGAAATTTCAGTCCCTAAAAAGCGTAGAAAATTCAAAAATTTCATCGAAATAAAAGGAGCTAGAGAAAATAACCTGCAAAATATTGATGTTACTTTTCCATTAGATGTACTTACGGTAATCACAGGTGTTTCTGGAAGTGGAAAAAGTACGCTGATTAAGAAAATATTATTTCCTGCCATGCAAAAGAAACTAGATAATGCAGGTGAAAAAGCAGGTCAGTTTAGCGAGATCTCAGGCTCTTTTTCTCAAATAAAGCACATTGAATATGTAGATCAAAACCCGATAGGGAGAAGCTCCCGTTCAAACCCTGTGACTTACATCAAGGCTTATGATGACATAAGAGAATTATATGCCAAAGAAAAATTATCAAAAATAAGAGGCTACCTCCCAAAACACTTTTCTTTTAATGTCGATGGAGGCCGATGCGAAACCTGTAAAGGAGAAGGTTCCATCAACGTAGAAATGGTTTTTATGGCCGATGTTCAATTGCCTTGCGAAACTTGTAATGGTAAACGATTTAAGAAGGAAGTACTTGAAGTTACTTTTGCAGGAAAAAACATCAACGATATCCTGACCATGACTATCGATGATGCGGTAGCATTCTTTGAAACTAACGAGCAACATAAAATCACACAAAAACTAAAACCATTGCAAGATGTAGGTTTGGGCTATGTTCAATTAGGGCAATCCTCTTCTACTTTATCCGGTGGTGAAGCCCAAAGAATAAAACTAGCTTCTTTCCTTGTAAAAGGAGCAACAAAAGAAAAAGCATTGTTTGTATTTGACGAACCCACAACGGGATTACATTTCCATGATATAAAGAAACTTTTAGCCTCTTTTGACGCCCTGATAGAAAAAGGACATTCGATACTAGTTATAGAACACAATCTGGATCTTATAAAATGTGCCGACTGGATCATTGATTTAGGCCCTGAAGGTGGCGAAAACGGAGGACAATTACTAGCCGTTGGAACTCCGGAAGAAATTGTAAAAAACAAAAAGTCAATTACCGCTCATTATTTAAAAGACAAACTGTAAGCAAAATAATATAGACAAAAAAAATAGCCTTGTATAAAATACAAGGCTATTTTTTTTTACTTAAAACAGTAAATTAATTGTAGCATTTATCTTCAAATGCATTCCCATCTTCGTCAATGGCAACTAATATTCTTTGCTCACGCGAAGAAATAAAGCTTCGATACATCCAAGGAATTGACCATAAACCTAATGTAGCACAAGAAAAAAGAAAATTGATATTGTGATTTACTTTTATTCCTTTTTTTGATAAAACAGCGAAAGGCAATTTATCATTTCTCTCCTCTATTACAAACCCTTTATTAATTTTTTCCTTAAGAATTTTAGAGAATTTAATTTTATTCTCATCGTTGGTTAACTCTTGGTTTTTCATAATAATCAGATGATTAAATTTCAATAATGTTGTATTAAGTCAAACAATAATGATATGACAAAATTAGGAAGTTATACACTCTCCCACAATACCCACTTTTAGTGATATTTTAAAAAATTAATATCTCCAAAACAATTTATATATTTCAATCTCAAATGTATTTATCAAAGCAATCAGTCTTGTTATATAATAATCCTATAAGTTTATAAAATTTACATACTCTGTAAGTTAAAAAGCAAAAAAAACTTGTTAGAGAAAACTATTTATAAAATAATTTCCTCTAACAAGTTTTTATAATTTAGACCTAAAATGCGTTAACGAATTCCTACTTTCTTTAATAAACTAGCCAACACCCCGTTTATTTCTTTAGAAACTTTAAACTTATAATTGAGATAAACATAAGCAATAGTAACTAAAACCGACTTCATACCAATAGCAATTATAGGATGTAAAGGAAACTCCCAGAAATAAAATGCTAAAAACAATATAAAAGTCAATATTAATGAAGTCACAGTTTGTTTTGTAAAAGGGTATAAATGCATCCTCTTAACTACAAAAAGTAATTTAGCTAAACTATATAAGGTTATAGACAATAATGTCGCAAAAGCAGATCCTAGGATTCCGTATAGTGGTATAAAGATCATATTTAAAGCTATTGTAATAAACACTAAGAACAGCCCTAAAAACAGCACCATACGATAGTATTTTGAATTAAATATTATCGCGTTATTATTCCCTAAAATTAAATCAAAATATTTTGACATACCAATCATAAAAACAACTGATATTCCACCGCTATACTCCTTTGGGACTAACTCATATAACTGATTGATATTAACAAAAATACAAAGCATTACAAAACCACCTACTACTTGAAGATTGATCGAAGTTTTTTTATACAAATCATTCAGTTCATCATGCTTATTTTCATGCATCAACTTTGCTGTAATGGGATATACAATTTGGTGCATAGCACGACTAGGAACTGAAATAACTAATGCAATGTATGTTGCAACAGAATAATACGCTATGTTTTCAATCACCATGTATTGATTTAGCATTAACTTATCACCATCCAAAAGTAAATTAGCCACACTACCTGACAGAATAATATAAAAAGTGTATTCTAACACCTCTTTTACATTATCTGGAATCGTAAATTGAAATCTAGGTTTCTTTATTTTAAAGGCATAAAACATTGTAATTACTAAGGCTAAAAAGTAAATTCCAGACGTCACATATACAAAATCAACAACAGTTATCCATTTAAAATATACTCCTATTAGAGCAAACAACGAGAATAATCGCAAACCAACTTCTTTAATAAAATTTCCAAAAACAGAATGCATGTGTACACGTGCCCAAGCATAAAAAATTTCGAAATACGCCATACATAATCCGGTAAACGGAATTAGCCAAATAAAAGTTTTAACAATTGGATTCTTTTTAGAAACAAAAAAAACCAAATCATCAAAGAAAAAAAGGCCAATAAAAGCTAAGGGGATGCATAGTAGTATAGGAAATAATACCGTAAAAGATAAAAACCGCTCTCGCTCCTCCTCTGTATTGTATTGAGAATAAAATTTTACTAAAGTATTTTGCATACCAATAGCAAAAAGTGGCATAATAACATTAGCCGCCGATAAAATATAATTTGTTACCGCATAATAAGTAGCACCAAGAAAAATTGGGTATAAATAAAGTGTATTAATAGCTCCTACACCAAAACCGATGTAAGTTATTATTGTATTTTTTAAGGACTGATTTAATACTATTCCCATTCTTACTTATTGTGAGATGCAGTAATCTCTTTATATTATTTATTAAGCAGTTTCACCAGTTCTTTAGTGAGATTCTTTCTAGAATATTGTTGTAAACCAACGCCATTTGCCTGTAATTTGCCTTGCAAAAATTGATTGTAAAAATCCAAAATTACACTTTTTAATTTCACTTTCTCTGAATAATCAAAAAACACCCCAGTATTTGTATTTGTTATTATTTCTGCAAAATCAGAGCTCTTGGGTCCGATAGCAACAATTGGTCTGTTCGAAACCATATATTCAAATAATTTCCCCGGAATAATGCTCTTAGTATCTTCAGAATCAATTTCGATTAATAACAAAACTTGCGATTTACGTTGATGAGCAATCGCTTCCTCATGCGAAACATACCCCAGATTATTCAGATAAGGATTTAATCCAAATTGCGAAATAGTTTCCAGCACTTCCTGACTTACGGCCCCTATCAACTTAATCTCTAAATGTGATTTAAACTCCGGAATATCTTTAATCAACTCTACTAAGGACTCCCATAAAATCATAGGGTTTCGCTCAGAAAGAAAAGAACCAATGTGCGCCAAACTGAATTTATTATCCAATGGCTGTGTTTCTATATTCTCGACATCATATCCATTTGTAATTACCGCAATAGGCTTGCGTGTAATGGCTTCAAATTCTGTTTTTGTAGTCTTGCTCGTAACAATAATCGTATCTGCAGTATTCAAAACTTTACGTTCTAACATTTTATGCTTTTTAGTGGCATAATTTGATAATCGTAACGATTTATGATAACCAATAGTCGTCCATGGATCTCTAAAATCAGCAAACCATTTTAAATCTAATTTTTTCTTCAATCCCAATCCTATAAGGTGCAAACTATGCGGTGGTCCTGAAGTAACAATAGTGTCAATATTGTTTTCTACGATGTATTTTTCTAAATAAGAAATAGAGGGCTTAACCCATAAAAAACGAGCATCAGGAATAAACAAATTACCACGTATCAAAAGAAAAAGTTTATCGATAAAAGATTGCTTTTTTTGATTTGGGATAATTCCAGAACTTATTTTCTTGGTTTTATTTTTCGAAAAAAAAGAAGCTAATTGGTAGGGCTCAAAAATTTTCTGCTTCAAGACAATTGCCTTATCTGAAACTTCTTTTACTAAGTTTTCATCAACAATAGGATACGTAGGATTCTCCGGAATATAAACTATAGGCTGAATTCCAAAATCCGGCAAATATTTTACAAATTTAAGCCAGCGTTGAACACCTGGTCCTCCTGCTGGTGGCCAGTAATAGGTTATGATAAGGACTTTCTTTGATTCCAAAGTTTAAGGTTTAAGGTTTAAGGTTTCGAAACCCAACAAAATCGATATTAAAAAAACTTTAAACTTTAGACTTTAAACTTTTTTTCCTTTCATAATAAATTCCTCCCACTAAAAGCAATAACATCCCTACAGCACTAATTAAAGTAATAGTACTTCCAGTTTTTATTACTTGTGGTTCAAACTTAAACTCAATAGTATGTTCTCCCCCAGGAATAATCAAAGCTCTCAATACATAATCAACAGGGAAATGTTCTGTCTTTACTCCGTCAATGTAGGCATTCCATCCATCTTCATAATAGATCTCAGAGAAAACCGCTAAGCCTTCGTTTTTATTATTAGAAGTATATTTTATATAATTGGGTTTGTATATGTCTATTTTAATTGTTCCTGATGTGTCTAAATTTCTTTTTAAACGCGCATTTTTAAATTTATCACCATACAGATGAATATTGAAAATAGCTGCTTTCTTAGTATCCACTTCGTTTAGCAATTTCATTTCATCATTAGACTTATTTACTAATTTGACATCATTAACAAACCAGGCATTTCCATTAGCATTTGGATTTACCGTTGGGAATTCTTTTCCTTCTTTATCGGTCTGAATGATATATTTAACATTCAACATGTTTAGGATTTCCATGTTGTTTTTAGCGATTTGATAATCAAACAGCTGCTGTACTTTTCTAGGTTTTGCAGCGTGATACCCTCCAATAGATTTATGAAAATATGAAGCTCTCGCACTCGAAAAATTACCGCTCACCTCAAAAACACGATAATGACTCGTGTCTTTTAATATCATGGCATCTGAAGGCGTTTCCTGAAAAGGTACTTCAACTTCTCTTCCGCTGACAAAATCTTTAGCAGAAACATAATTCTTATCCACAAAAAACAAGTCGGAAACCATAAATAATCCAACAAGTATTATAGCCGTATTCTGAGCAATTTTGTTTTTTATAAATAACCAAAGAACTCCGGCAGACAGAAGAATAAAAAATCCAGAACGTAACAAATCTGCACTATACAAACTCATCCTGTCGCCTTTAAGGGCATCAACAAATCCAGGTCCGTAACTTTCTCGATAATATCCGTCATTAGCACCTGAAAAGCTAAACATACTTTTACTTAAAAACAAAACTACGATAAGTCCTAAAGCCACTGCTCCTGAATGCCAAAGAGCCTTCCATTGCATTTCTTTATCTAATTTAAAAAATGACTGTAATCCCATAATTGCTAAAACAGGGAAACATAATTCTAAAATTACCTGTATTGAAGAAACTGCTCTAAACTTATTGTACATGGGTACATAGTCAATAAAGAAATCAGTCAATACTGGAAAGTTTTTTCCCCAGGAAAGTAATAATGCGGTAATTGCTCCAGCAAGAAAAACATATTTAATTTTTCGCTCATCAATAAATAAAGCTATAATTCCCAAAAAGAAAACTACAACCCCAATATAAGCTGGTGCTGCAACAATAGGTTGGTCTCCCCAATAAGTTGGCATCCCTTTTACATAATCAGCTGCTTGTGCTTCAGGAACTCCTTGCCCAATCATGAATTCATACATTTTACTATCTGGACCTAGCGCTTCATGGTTTGATCCACCAAAAAGTCTTGGCGCAATCAAATTGAAACTTTCTGCTAGTCCGTAGCTATATTCCGTAATATAATCCCTAGTCATAGCGCTTGAAGAAGTGCTTTTTGAACCATCAGGATTAAAAGTCAATTCGCTTTTTCCCCTAGTACTAAAAGTGGCATATTCAGAAGTAGCCAGTAAATTGGTTGCATTGGCACCGATGGCAAATATCCCTGCAATTGCCAAGACTCCAAGTGAATTTAAAAGTGATTTATATGATTTGTCTTTAATATCTAAATAGATAAAGTAAGCCGAAAGTATCAGCAAGAAAATCAATAAATAATAGGTCATTTGAAAGTGATTGGCATTAATTTCCAATGCTGTCGCAAACATAGTAAGCAACCCACCCACAACATATTTTTTTCGGTATACCAGTATAAAACCAGCAATTACAAGTGGCATATAAGCAATAGCATGTGCTTTAGCATTATGTCCTACACCAAGTATTATAATCAAATAAGTAGAAAACCCGAAAGCTAGGGCACCAAAAAAGGCCTTTAGTGGATCTGTTTTTAAAACTAATAGTAAGCCATAAAACCCTAAGAAGTATAAAAATAAATAATCTGCCGGACGAGGTAAAAAACGCAAAGCGTCATCTATTGCACCTATAAAATCGTAAGGATACTTTGCCCCTAATTGATAGGTTGGCATTCCTCCAAAAGCACTGTTTGTCCAATAGGGCTCCACATGTTCAGCAGCTCTAAAGTCATTTTGCTCTTTGGCCATACCTGTATATTGAGCAATATCAGATTGGTAAATTTGTTTACCCTGCAAAACGGGATAAAAATAGATTAAAGAGACGAGAACAAAACCAAGAATGGCTAAAGCGTGCGGGTAAAATTTATTGATAATTTTCAAATTTCCAGATTTATTTTTAAAATATGAGACTGTTAATTAGGGCAAATCTAATCTATTTCTTCGTAATCGACATAATCCCCTACTTTTTTGGTTTCCCTTGGTTTCGTGGAATTAGAGGTATTATAAATTACTTCGTCATTAGACTGTGCTTTCTTCCAAGAAGTATCTTGAGTTTTATTTTGCTGTTGCTGAAAATTCTCTCCTGCTTTTTGTACTACTTTTTTAACGAGTAAAGGCAAAAATAACTTCGCCAAAAACTTAAAAATATAATAGAAAGCCAGAATGTAAAACAGTACTCTTATAAAACCCGTAAAGGAGGCAGTTTGCATAATCAAATATTTTTTAGCAAAATTAATAAAACCATCTCGAAATTTCGGGACAAAATTAAAATATCATTCTTAAATAAATGATAAAATATAGTACATTTGAACAGCGTTATTACTTTTAAACCCAAAAAACAATATGTCAAAACTTAAAATAGTACTTGCTGCTGTGATTTTTATGTTTCCAATAATTCACTATGGTCAACATACTGATCAGATTAATTCAAATAGACCTGGTGAAACAATGTCTGCCTTTGCTGTTGGAAAATCCGTGATTCAAGTGGAAACCGGAATTTACGGTATTCAAGAGAACCACCGCTTATTAGGGTATGACGCTAAAGGATTTGGATTAGATTTAACTTTACGATATGGCGCATTACTCGAGCGCTTAGAATTTATAGCCGATTTGCAATACCAAAATGAAGACTTCACAACTCCATATAGCAATACTAAGAAATCCGATTTAAAGCAAACGGTTTTAGGTGCAAAATACCTAATCTACGATCCGTTTAAAAATCACGAAAATAAAATTAATATTTATAGTTGGAAAGCCAATCATTCTTTCAATTGGCATCAATTAATTCCTGCAGTGTCTGTATTTGCCGGTGCAAACTTCACGATGAAAGATAACCCCTATTATTTTTCTCCTGATGCCAGTATCTCGCCAAAAGCCATGCTGATAACACAAAATCATTTAGGTGATGGAACTTGGGTTTTTGTGACAAACATAATAGCAGACTATATAGGTACTGATTATCCAAGTTACGGCTATGTACTAACATTGACAAAAGGATTCAATGATAAATGGTCTGGGTTCGTTGAAAACCAAGGATTTAAAAGTGATTTTTACAGTGACGCCATCCTTAGAGGCGGTGCTGCTTACTTGCTAAACAACGACATGCAAATTGACGCTTCAATAAGCACCAATTTTAAAGATACACCAACCGTCCTTTATGGAGGAATAGGATTTTCTTGGCGCTATGATGCGCGTTATAAAGAAGTGCGAATGAGCATCGACAGTGGTGACAATTCCAAATCAAAATCGCAGAAGAAAGTGGAAAAAAAGAATAAAAAACGCAAAGATCAAATTCAATCTACACAATAAAAAAACATAATGATTACTATAAAAGAAGCTATTACAAAAAAGGAATTAACGACATTCATAAAATTCCCTTTTTCACTATATAAAGACAATGAATTCTGGGTGCCACCAATTATTGCCGATGAATTAGAATCATTCGATAAAACTACAAATCCTGCCTTTGAAAATGCAGAAGCTTATTTTTACATCGCGTATAGAAATGACGAAATAGTAGGTAGAATTACCGCTATTATCAACTGGAGCGAAGTAAATGACCAGCAAAAAAAGAAAGTCCGCTTTGGATGGTTTGACGTTATAGACGACATTGAAGTAACCAAAGCCTTACTCGAAAAAGTTTATGAACTAGGTCGCAAAAACAATCTAGAACACGTAGAAGGACCTATGGGTTTTTCTAATTTAGATAAAGTAGGCGTGCTTACTGAAGGCTTTGACCAACTAGGAACCATGATCACTTGGTACAATCCTCCTTATTACGCTACTCATTTTGAAAAACTGGGTTACGTAACTGAAAAAGAGTATATCGAAAGTAAATTTCCTTTTAAAAATGTAAAGCTTGAAGCTTTTGATAAAGCGCAAGAAATAATCAAAAGAAGGTACCAGCTTAAAGCACTAAATTTCAAAAAAACAAAAGACGTGATGCCTTATGTAGACAAGATGTTTGATTTATTCAATGCTTCTTACGCTAGTTTATCTTCATTTGTTCCAATAACCGACATTCAAAAAGAGTATTTTAAGAAAAAATACATCAGCTTCATCAATCCCGAATACATAAAATTTGTAGAGGATAAAGACCAGAATCTAGTTGCTTTTGCCATCGTGATGCCTAGTTTTTCTAAAGCATTACAAAAAGCAAACGGCAAACTTTTCCCTTTTGGATTTTACCATTTATTAAACGCCAGAAAAAATAGTAAAGACGTTACTTTTTACCTGATTGGAGTTCATCCAGACTACCAAAGCAAAGGAGCGCATGCTATAATTTTTAAAGAGTACCATACTACTTTTACCGAAAAAGGAATAGAAAACTGTATTAGAACCCCAGAATTAGCCGATAATCATGCGATTCATGCAATTTGGAAAAACTTTGACCCAAAAATTATTTGTCGAAGAAAAACATTTAGAAAAGAACTTTAAAAAAAGTTTTTAGTAATCAGTTCTTCTTTCGATTTTCTATAAAAACACAATATCCATTAGCGCAAACTAATGGATATTTTTTTATTTTTTATTTAAGTCAAAGCTATTCTTTGCAATCAATTTTATTGTACACTAAATTTCCGTCAAATTTGATTTTCGTTTTATCTTTAAAAGCCATTTTCCCGTTGATTTCAATAATTTCACCATAGCCCCCCACATAAGTATTTGCGTCTTTTTTTAAAAAAACCAATTTGCCTTTAAATTGATTGATATCATTTATATCAGCAGTAAGTGTAATGGTGTCCTTTTCAATTATGGCTTGGTAACATTCTTTGGCTGCTGTTTCCAGAGGCGCTTCAACTTTTACCTGAGGAACACTCACTTCTTCTTTTTTACTATTCATACAATAGGTAGACAAAGCCAATATTATAACAGTAGAAACCAAATATACATTTTTCATGTTTATTTGGTTTCTACTGTTAATAGACTAGTAAATTTAGCTAAAAAAACAAAAAACCATTCATAAAACGAATGGTTTTTGTTATCACATTCCCATAAAGAGAATCTAAAAATAGTAGAGTATTATGCGTCTAAATCAACTTTTGTTTTAGATGCAATCTCTTTATAAGTACCATTTTCTAATTTCTCACGTATAGCTTCAAACGCAACAAGAGTCTCATCAATATCAGATAATGTATGAGGAGCCGTTGGAATTACACGCAATAAAATCATTCCTTTTGGAATCACAGGATAAATCACAATCGACAAGAAAATACCGTGATTTTCTCTCAAGTCATTTACCATTACCATAGCTTCCGGAACACTTCCTTCAAGATAAACAGGTGTCACACAGGTATTTGTGTCCCCAATATTAAATCCTCTGCTTCTTAAACCGCTTTGTAAAGCATTAACATTCTCCCAAAGTTTAGCTTTTAATTCTGGATGATTACGCAACAAATCTAAACGCTTCAATGAACCAATTACTTGAATCATTGGTAGTGATTTAGCAAACATTTGAGAACGTAAGTTGTATTTTAGATAATCAATAATGTCTTTATCAGCTGCAATAAAAGCACCAATGTTAGCCATTGATTTTGCAAAAGTCGAAAAGTAAACATCAATATCATCTTGAACTCCTTGCTCCTCACCTGCCCCAGCACCTGTTTTTCCCAGTGTACCAAAACCATGTGCATCATCAACCAGTAAGCGGAAATTGAACTTTTGCTTCATCGCAACAATCTCTTTCAGTTTACCTTGTTGACCGCGCATTCCAAAAACACCTTCAGTAATAAAAAGAATTCCTCCCCCTGTTACTTCAGCTAATTTAGTAGCACGCTCTAAGTTTTTTTCCATACTTGCAAGATCATTGTGACGGTATGTAAAACGTTTCCCCATGTGCAAACGGACACCATCAATAATACAGGCATGAGCATCAACATCATAAACAATTACATCATTTTTTGTAACCAATGCGTCAATTGTTGACATAATTCCTTGGTACCCAAAATTCAATAAATAAGCAGATTCCTTCATTACAAAAGCAGCCAATTCATTCTCTAATTGCTCATGGTATTTTGTATGACCACTCATCATTCTCGCGCCCATAGGATAGGCTGCACCATATTCACTCGCTGCATCGGCGTCTGCTTTTCTCACCTCTGGGTGATTCGCTAAACCTAAATAGTCATTCAAACTCCAGTTCAAAACCTCTTTTCCACCAAACTGCATTCTAGGACCTAATTCACCTTCTAACTTAGGAAAAACAAAATATCCCTCCGCTTGCGAAGCCCATTTCCCTAAGGGTCCTTTATTGTTCTGAATCCTTTCGAATAAATCTTTTACCATAATATATTTAAGTAATAATTTTAATTTTAAGAAGTTGCAAAAATAAATATTTAAATCTTAAAAAAGGATTTTATGTCACTTTTTTTTAGTACCCGTCCTGCGCGTTCGTATTTTCGTTATGAAAAACGACTGTTATACCATGGTCAGAACCGCAAAAATTCGTTTTCAATAATAAACTTTGTACCTTTGAATAAATATTTCAATTCGACTTAATTTATGGCACTAGATACAAAAGAATTAAAATTGGCTGTTCTAATTGACGCAGACAATGTTCCCTATAGCAATGTGAAAGGAATGATGGAAGAAATAGCTAAATACGGAACACCTACAACCAAACGTATATATGCCGACTGGACGAAGCCTAATGCTGGAGGCTGGAAAAGTGTTTTATTAGAACATGCAATTACGCCAATTCAACAATACAGCTATACAGTTGGAAAAAACTCTTCAGATTCGGCAATGATTATTGACGCTATGGATCTATTGTATTCTGATAAAGTAGATGGATTCTGTATCGTTTCCAGTGATTCTGACTTTACACGATTAGCGATACGATTAAGAGAATCTGGAATGAAAGTTATTGGAATTGGAGAGAAAAAAACACCTAATTCCTTTATTGTTGCCTGTGATCGATTTATTTATATCGAAGTTTTAGACGGTGCTATTCAGAAAAAAGCAAAAAAACGCTCTGCAGACACTAAAAAACCTGCTGGAAAACCCGCTGGAAAAACGATTGAGAAACCTATTGAGAAGTCATTAAACAAAATAGATACACAAACCATAGAGCTAATAGAAACTACTATAGAAGACATTTGTGATGATGACGGCTGGGCGTTTCTTGGTGATGTTGGAAACCTTATCGTAAAAAGAAAACCCGAATTTGACCCTAGAAATTATGGTTTTGCAAAATTGACTCCAATGTTAAAATCTTTGACTGATATCCTAGAAATCGACGAAAGAGAATCGGAGAAAAAAGGAATCAAACACGTTTATGTACGATTGCGTTTCAGCTAGACTAATTGTTTAACTATAGTATATAAGTCTTCTTTTTTAATTGGCTTAGATAAATAATTATTCATTCCTATTTCTGCAACTCGTGCTTTTGTGCTTTCCATAACATCAGCTGTTACCGCAATAATAGGAATGTTCACATTTTCTACTCCTACAGCACCGCCTCTTATTGCGATTGCTGCTTCGTAGCCATCCATAACTGGCATTTGAAGATCCATCAAAACAATATCAATCTTATTTGTTTTAAATACATCCAATCCTTCCTGACCATTATTTGCATATAAAACAGTGGTGTTCAACCATTTTTTAGTAATCATTTTAATCACCATCTGGTTCATTGCATTGTCTTCAACCACTAAAATAGTTTTTCCGCCCAAGTCATAAACAACTATTTCAGCAGGTACTATTTCACTTTTTTTAATTTCAACTACATCCAAATCAATTGTAATTTTACAACTTGTACCTTTATCCACTACACTTTCTATTTTTATTATTCCATCCTGCATATCCACCAACGTTTTTACAATGAACAAACCTAAACCAAGTCCCCCGAATTTTCTTTTGTTATCAATATTATTTTGAGAAAAAGAATCAAAGATACTTTCCATTTTTTCTTTTGGTATTCCCGCTCCTGAGTCAGAAACATTCATTATCAAACTAACCTTATTATCATCCTTCAGCAGAACACTAACATTAAAATTCACAAAGCCCTCAGATGTAAATTTAATAGCATTACTTAGCACATTATTTACAAGCTGTACTAATCTAGTTTCATCCCCTTTAACAATCTCAGGAATATCATTTGTCATCGAAAATTGAAATTCTAATCCTTTATCTTTCGCTCGAATTTCCGCACTATTCTTTAAACCCTGAAAAAAATTCATTGGGCTAAAATCCACTTTTTCTAATTTCAATTCCTTTTTTTCAATTTTAGAAAAATCTAAAATATCATTTACTGAACTTAGTAAACCATGGGAAGAATATTTTATGACTTCGCAATTCTTTCTAATTTTTTCATCTTCTACTTCACTAGCCACAGAATCTATTAAATTTATAATAGCATTTAATGGTGTTCGCAACTCATGACTGATATTAGATAAAAAATAAGTTTTTAGATCATTCATCTCCTCTGAACGAATCAAAGCAATACGATTCAGCTCATTTTTTTCATTTTTCAAACTTCTTATTAGATTAGACATTGAAAGCGAAAGAAAGACAACTTCCATGCCAGTACCTAATTTTGAACTATTTTGAGTCAAAAAATTGCTAGGTAGTATTCCAAAATTATGCAATATAAACACGGTAAATCCCACAATCAAAAACAAAATACCTGCCGAGAAAAAAGAGTCTACTGGTTTCCGTTTGTAATACAGGTAAATTATAGAGTACACAATCAATACTAGAAATACTAATGTCAGAATGTTTATCAGTAGGTAACTTAGCAGCAAAAGTGACGGAAATAAAACCACGCAGACAAATAACAGCAAAAGCAGCATATAAGAAACATTAAACAAAATGTAAATCGTTTTACTGTGCTTTTTAACTTTTAAAAATACTTCGCTATATTTTCCAGAGAAAAAAACTGCAATTATAGCAATAAAAAGCAAGGCATGGTCTGAAAACCATCCTGCATAAGGGGTCACAAATTCGTAGAAAAAACCATCTAAAGCGAATTGCAACAGCCCTACAAAAACAACATACAGACTATAATATAAAAAAGTTTTATTCCCTAAGGCAAAAAAGAAAAAAAAGTAAATAACAGCTACGATTGCCAAAATGCCGTAAAAAAATCCAAAAACTAACTGCTCAAAAGAAATCTTCCGTATAAAATTATCTGCATTGCGTAAAGTTAGTGGGATTTTCAACACCTCTCCATCACTTTTTAAATGTAAAAAAAAAATTAAATTTGAATTAGGTTGGATGTCAATCTTAAAAATTGTCCTGCGATTATCATATGTTCGTTTAGAAAAGGGAATCCCATCTCCACTAACTGCTTTAGAAACCTTACCAGACACCTGATCAATCGTATATAACTCAGCAAGATTAGTTATGGGCAAAGCTGTTTCCAAATAATAATGTAAATCTAAATCAGTGGGGTTTTGAAGTCCAAAATTTGCCCAAAAATTATTTTGCGTAAAACCTAAATCATCAATTGCCGTTTTTAATGCTTTAGGATCCAATGCATCATAATGCATCATTATATATTTAATATCTAATTCTCTTTCACCTACATCTGTTATAGAAGTATAGCTATGTAAAGATATTTCCTCAGGCAATGCATCCGCCTGAAATATATATTGCGAATATGCATTGGAAAAAATGAAAAAGAAAATTATAAAAGCATTAATGAGGGTAGTGTTTTTCTTCATTCTTATATTTTATTCTTTGTATTTATCGTATTTAAGTAAAACTAATTTTTCAGATTTCCTTAGCTGTTTTCCACGGTGTGAAATATATAAATATTTTTTTTTTTATAATAGTAAAATATGCGAAAGAACTTATATTCTTACTAAATTAGAGGTCTACAAAAAACTTTAATATGAGAATAAAATTTTTTACTTATGGAATTGCCGTCTTTATTAGTAGCATGGCATCGCATTTTTACTTCAACACGGGGTTGCTCTTCCCTATTATTATTCTACTCCTTTTAGTTATTGGCTTTTTTAATATCATACAACCTAAACATGCCATTCTTAGAAATTTTCCCGTTTTGGGTTATTTCAGGTATTCTTTTGAAAGCATAGCTCCTGAGATACAGCAATATTTCATTGAACGAAATACAGATGGAAAACCATTTTCAAGAAGTGAACGCGCCCTTGCTTACCAAAGAGCGAAAAACATAGATGCCACTACTCCATTTGGAACACAATTAGACATTAATCAATCCAATTATGAAGGAATTAAACATTCTGTCTTTCCAGTTAAAGTCAATCACGATTTGCCGCGAATTCTAGTGGGCGGGCAAGATTGCACGCAGCCGTACTCTGCTTCGTTGCTAAATATTTCAGCAATGAGTTTTGGTTCCTTGAGCGAGAATGCAATCGTAGCGCTTAACAAAGGAGCACTTAAAGGAAATTTCTATCATAATACCGGTGAAGGCGGGCTAACCGAATTTCACCTACATGGTGGTGACGTAACTTGGCAAATAGGTACTGGATATTTTGGCTGCCGCAGTGATGAAGGAAATTTTGATGCTGAAAAATTCACCGAAAAAGCCAATACCCCTTTTGTAAAGATGATTGAAATAAAATTATCACAAGGAGCAAAACCAGGTCATGGAGGCGTATTACCCGCAGAAAAAAACACAGAGCAAATCGCAAAAATAAGAGGAGTTAAACCGCACACAACCATTCTTTCTCCTCCCAGCCATAGTGCATTTCATGATGCTAGTGGCTTAATACACTTCGTTGCTTTACTACGCCAATTATCTAATGGAAAACCTATTGGCTTTAAGCTATGCATAGGGCAGACAAACGAGTTTGAATCAATTTGCCAAGAAATGATTCTGCAAAATTGTTTTCCCGATTTCATAACAGTTGATGGAGCTGAAGGTGGAACGGGCGCTGCGCCATTGGAGTTTTCAGATGGAGTAGGAATGCCATTTGAACCTGCACTTATTTTTGTGAACAAAACATTAATTAGGTTAAACATTCGAGACAAAATACGCGTAATATGCAGTGGCAAAATAATCTCAGGTTACTCCATACTAAGAGCAATAGCAATGGGAGCAGATATGTGCAACAGCGCCAGAGGTTTTATGTTTTCCTTAGGTTGTATTCAAGCATTGCGATGCAATAACAATACTTGTCCTACTGGTGTTGCCACTCAAAATAAAATGCTAATGAAAGGCTTGGTTGTGACAGATAAATCAGAACGAGTTTATCATTTCCATAAAAATACTTTGCATGCGGCAAATGAACTTCTTGCCGCAGCAGGAAAGTCGAGCTATGAAGAAGTTGACGGCAGTATTTTTATGCGTGGAGATGAATTCTCGCATCTGGCTGATCTGTATTTCCCAGACAACTTGGGAAGCGTTACGCAGTACTAAAAGAAAATTAATATCCACAAAAAAGGAGGGCTATTGAAGCCCTCCAATTGTTAATTCTGATTTACCATTATCAACTCATACATTAAAAAAGTATAGCTGAATATTGCAATGTCATTCTCATGTGAAGATTGACATACACAAGTAATTAATCAAAACCACCTATCAAAGATATTAAAAATTATCTTAAAATTACTGTAAATCAATAGTTTAACTAACAATTAACCAAATAGCAAGTTGACTTTAAACAATCTTTAAGTTTACTTCTACTTTATTAATAAGTTCACATCAATCACGTCTTTTTTAAGTGTTTTCCAAATTACTATTTCATTACCAAATTAAAACGAAAGTCAGTTCCTCTGATATTCCAATAAAAAAGGAGGCCTTGTTACAGACCTCCAATTTTCAGATTTTGGTTTATCTTCGGATCAAGCGCAAAAGTTGGGGATTATCCAAAAAGGTTAGATAATCTGAACAAGAAAAAGTCGATTTTCCGAACCCC
>NZ_JASMRH010000050.1:0-6625 GCF_041431385.1 Flavobacterium sp. Arc2
AGAAGTCATATCTCAATGTTAATTTTACAAAAATATTCATTTTCGCAAAACTTCTCCCCAGGTTTTGTTCCTGATCCGGAATTGGTTCGACAAGAATACGCGCCAGGAACATTGGAACGTTATGAAACTTCGTTAAAGCACACCAAAAATTTCCTCTTCTGGAAATACAATCTGACGGATATCAATATCGAAAAAATTGATCATGCATTTATCATGGAATATGAATTCTATTTGCGCAGTGAAAGAAAATGCGCTAACAACACCGCCGTAAAATACATCAAGAACTTCCACAAGATCATTAACCAATGTTTGGCCAATGGATGGCTCAACAAGGATCCTTTTGTCAATTATAAAGCGAAAGTCAAAGAAGTCGTTCGCGATTTCCTTTCAGAAGCCGAAATAGAGCAAATGATCAACAAAGAATTTGTTTCAGAAAGATTGGAGCTCGTGCGCGACATATTCGTTTTTAGCTGCTTTACGGGCTTGGCATACATCGACGTGAAGCAATTAACACTAGACAATATTGCCTTGGGTATAGATGGCGATAAATGGATATTCAAGAACAGACAAAAAACAGATACCGCTTCAAAAATTCCATTATTGCCAATGGCACTGGAAATCATTGACAAATATGCCGGATATCCAGTTTGCATAAATGAGAAACGCCTCCTCCCTATTTTGAGTAATCAAAAAATGAATTCTTATCTCAAGGAAATTGCTGATGTTTGCGGAATCAAAAAAGATTTGACTTTCCACATCGCCCGACATACTTTTGCTACAACAATAACACTTTCCAATGGTGTGCCAATTGAAACCGTAAGTAAAATGCTGGGACATACCAATTTAAAAACAACCCAACACTATGCTAAGATTTTAGATAAAAAAGTGAGTGAGGATATGAAAATACTGCGAGACAAATTCAGTACGATAGCGGCAAAAAAGAACCAAAAAACAATCTGATACTTCTATTCCCCTTAAATCTTCCTAATGCTGAAGGAAATTAGTAACAACATAAAGGTTCACTATAGTTTGAGAAATTATTAAAGATTTCAGAAAAATCGCTGAAGAAGAATCAAAAAAAAATATTTTTATATCAGCCCTTTGAATTTTATAAAGGTTTTTTTTATCGAATACCCTCCTACTCTACACAAAAAACTCAATAGCAACAAGTCACTGTCGAGAGAAGGCAAAAGGTATCTAATGAAAAATAAAATAGCAGCAGGCCAAAATCAAACTCATTATAAAAGAGATCAAATCAGAGAAATAAACCTCAGCCAGTTTCGTTCAACACAGGTTTCATTGTTCGTGTTGTACACGCAATGAAAACCTAACTGTAAGCTGTAGTCTTTAATTAAAACACAGTATTTCAAGTTTTCTTTTTACTAATTAACTTTTGGAAAGCTATCAACATATTTTATCTTAAAATCAGGAAAACTATCCACAATCTTTATTTTGAAATCAGGAAAAGAATCAACAATCTTCCATTTCCCTTCAGTATTTGGAAAAGAATCAACAATTTTCACATTTATATCTGCGAAACTTTCAACAACTTTCACTTTGTAATCTGGAAAACTATCAACGATTTGTATCTTGCCATAAATTTTTTTTAGTTCTTCATTCTTGATTTTCGCCATTTTTTTTGTGTTAAGTTATTTAAATATCTATTCTTTACTAAAATTTTCGCTAACATCAGTACATCTAAAAACCGCTAAACGATCTGATTTTAGTTAACTAGAATTCATATACAGTTTAAGCTAAAATTATTTTTCTTTTTGAAACTGCCTCAGGTTTCCTTCAATACGAGTTTCATTGTTGGCTTTACAAGCCCAACAAAGCCTTATCAGTTGTGCTTAGTTTTTGAGATTAAAATCCGTACTGCCTTAAGAGATCAGCATGAAATGTCATTCCTCGATTATCTAATTCCTTAACCAAAACAAACATTGGAGGTGAGTTTCTTAAGAATGATCCAGGTCCTGTATACATTCCTCCGCCAGGACCCGTATACATTCCTCCGCCAGGACCTGTATACATTCCACCGCCCGGACCAGTGTATAATCCACCACCGGGACCAGTGTACATTCCACCACCAGGACCAGTATACATTCCGCCACCTGGGCCTGTATACATTCCGCCACCTGCGCCTGTATAAGCACCGCCACCTGGTCCTGTGTACATTCCGCCACCTGGTCCTGTGTATAAACCTCCCTTTGGTCCCGTATATCTATCTCTTGGCCACATAATTATATAATTTTATTGTAGTTAATAAAAAGAATATTGAATAGTTTTTTTTTAAATTATTTATCATTTTAACGAAATTATTAATACCTGCAAGACAAAATCAAACACCATCCCTTTTTCAAAGTTCCACCTCGATTTGCGCTATTTTATCTTCGCCCGTAAATAAAAGCTTTTAAAATTATTAATACAATACCCACTTTTAGTGATATTTGGTTTGTATTATATAGCTTTTCCAGATTTAATAAGTCTATCAACAACAAAAAACATCACTTCAGCATCTTTTCACTCCTTCCCTCTACTCTGACATCGTAAATTTTTATGATAATTCCACTAAAACCCTAATATTGCAAAACGCTTGTTGACAGATTGCTATTATATTTTAGTTTTTATTTTTTTTTATGCAAGTTGGACATAAATCCATTCCATTTTTATCTTCCCAACTAATTGGATTAATTAAAGGATGTTTAAACATTTCATTATAATATAATTCAACAACCTTAAGGTCTTCATTATTTATTGGTAACCCTTCTTCCATTTTATGTATAATGTTCTCATTTACCATTTTCCTATATTTCTTTATTTCAGTTGTCCATAATTGGCCTCTTATGCAATGTTCACATATGGTTATTTTGAGATGTTTATTTTTTTCTAAAAGCATTTTCGCAACTCTTCTAAAATATGCTGTATCTGCTATTCTGACCATTGAAACTACAACAACACCATATTTTATCCTGTCGTTTAGACTTTCAGACTTATTAAAATCTAAAATTGCTTCACTTGCCAATCCCATAGGAACTAATAAACAATTAATAGGAAGTATTAATTCATTACCTTCTAATCGCGCGCCTGCTTTTTTCAACCAATCATTAGGTGATATAATTTTTTCCATAAATTCTCTTTTATTTGTAGAGCCTATCAACTTGTTTATACCGGAGATAAAGCGGCTACAATCCACCCAAATTAAATTTCCTCTATGCCATAAAATAGCTTTTTACTGGTCAGTACCAAACATACAAAACCATTTCTGTAATTCTTTACGGTATCCCGCATTATCAGTAAAAAAAAAACACCTCATCAGCATCTTTTCCTTCATAGTATTATTCCAGTCTTCAAATCCCACAGGTTAAAAACAGTACTTTTTAAAACTACCTCCACTTCCATTCAACACAGGTTTCATTACTACATGCAGTTGTTTTTATATTCTTGAATATGGGTCATTTGATTTTGATTTCTCTCTATCATACTCGTAGCTCCAAGTGCTGTCGGATTCTAAAATGAATTTTTGCCCATCCATTTTTACTATAATAACTTCTGCATTAATTTCCTTACCTATATCAATCATTGTGTTAATGAGTTCATTATCGGCTTTACTTCCTAAATATATTGCCTTGATATATGGAAATGGTATTTTATTTTCATAATATTTACATATGTTTTCATCTACAATTATTCTCCATTCTTTTTCATAATTCCAATTGGCAGATTTGACAAGAAATGTTTTATAAATCAGTTCATCAATATTACTATTATAAAAGATATTACCAGAAGATTTAATTTTGATTTTTTCAAGTTTTGAAAAGGGTATATTTATTCTTTTAGCTGTATATTCAACAGGAAATATTCCAGCTCTTATAATTGCTTGGTTTCTTTCATTAAGATACTTATCCTTATCATCATAAAAGCTCCGATCAGGAATTTTTAAATTATTTTCTGGTTTAAGAAAAGATAAGTCATATTCTACACAAAAACCTCTATGATTATCTGCATAATGAGACCACATAACTATTTGCTTGTAAAACTCATCATATCTATCAAAATTTGAAAAGCATGCCACTCGGATATCTATATTCTTTAATTTGCCGACTTTATCATCAATTTCTTGAGTTGCATCGTCTAATCTTCGATTAATATTTTTTTTGAAGTCATTGGATTTGTTGTCTAATACTTTTCGTTTAGCATCGGAATAAGATTCTATGCTAGAGTTCCAATAAGAAATATCTTCAATCTTACTTCTCATTATTCTGTCTTTCTCCTCAATAGTAAATCCGCTATCATATTTTGAATGGTCAACACAACCAATTTCATTTATTATTTGAATTAATTTCCTTTTCTCAAAATTCACCCTATCATATCCTATATTACAATCGAATGGGTCATTAAAAAAATTTGGGTGAGCCATCCACAATCTTTGATTTTTAATGTCTAAAATATTTTGTGAGGTTGGCGAATAATATTTGAAAAGATATTGAGGAAGAAAATCATTCTTCTTATACAATAGATCCATTCTTTGTAGAATGCTCTTTGAGTAGCTTTTCTGTTTTTCATTACTAGAATCAAAAACTTCTTTTATAAATCCATTTTGCCAATTTTTCTTTTTTATTTTTCTAAACATTAATTTACTTATTTATTAGTCTTTTGGTCTACAATTACGCACAATGTTAGTACTATCTTAAAACTTAAAAATCAACTGACTTTTATTAATTTACAATGACACATGTGATCTAAAACTATAATTAAAATACTTTTAAATTACCTCCGGTTCTGTTCAACACGTAATTCATTGTTCGTGCTACACACGCAACAGAACCCTAGCTGTTGGTGGCTGGTTTTTTATTTAGGAACGTTTTTAAGTAAATTAAAGGCCACAAAGTATAAACCCAATAAAACAAAGGGAATACTCAATATTTGTCCCATATTTAAACTCATTCCTTTTTCAAAATCTACTTGATTTATTTTAATAAATTCTATTAAAATCCTCATTATGAATATTAAAGTTATTGTTAAACCAAACAAAAATCCATTTCCTAACTTTATGTTTTTAGTTTTATAAATAGTGAAGATTGTAATAAAAATTAAAAAATACGAAATCGCTTCATAAAGTTGTGCTGGATGTCTTGGTATATTGTCAACTCGTTTAAAAATAAATGCCCAAGGCATTGAAGTCGGATTGCCAATCATTTCAGAGTTCATTAAATTCGCAAGTCTTATAAATGTTGCTCCAAGTGGAGCAACAATTGCAATTAAGTCAAGTGTTTTAAGATATTTCATTTCATATTTTTTTGAAAATAGATAAAGTGAAATAATTAACCCAATTGTTCCTCCGTGACTTGCTAAACCTGCAAAGCCGATAAATTTGTATTCTCCATTTAGAGTTTTCTTAATTGGTAAAATAATTTCTAATAGATTTTTTGAATAATATTCAAAATCATAAAATAAACAATGTCCTAATCTTGCTCCAACAAAAATTCCAACTATTCCGTAAATAAACAATGCTTCGTGTGCACTATCTTTTAAGTTTTCTCTTCTAAAAATTCCTTTCAGAATGTACGTACATAAAAGTAATCCACAAGCAAATATAAGTCCGTAATATTTTAATGGAAAACCATAAATATTTATTATTTCGGAGTCAAAACCCCAATTTATGTACAATGCAATCATATTTATTTATTTTTATTTTCTGCGATTTTTAGGTCAACTTGCCACCAACTTCATTTCCTCACAAAACCTCACGAACAAATTTTACTTTATTAATTAGAAAGTAAATATATGTGATTTAAACTACAATTATTTTTCTTTTTGTACTACCTCCAGTTCCGTTTATCCGCAGGTTCATTGTGGGCTTTGCAAGCCCAACGAACCCTTAGCTGTTATAGGCAGTGATTTTAAATACAATTCTGTTGAATGTCTGTAAAGGTAGTTTTGGGGTATTTCTGTTGGTTGAGTTATATTAAAGTGGTCAAAATTGTTTGTTTGTAAAAAATCAGCACTTTTTATATCTGCATCAGCAGTTACTCCAAATCCTTTATCAATGTGAGTATCGATTCCTGTAAATAAATATGTCATATTAATTTACCTTAAATTTAAATTTTTCATTGAAAGTGATTATTAAAGTTAATATAATTGTTAGAGCAAAAATATAAAGCATGTCTTCAATAGTTGCCTGAAAATAATAAGGGAACTTTTCGGAATAAGTTTCAAAATAACCATTTACTGGATATTTAATATCACTTAAAAGCAAGTTGTCGGAATAAATATCATTTGATGTAAATGTATTATATACTACATATTTACCCCAAAAATATTCTTTGTAATTAAATTCTCCGAAATGCTCCAAAATAAAAAAAATCAAAAGGGAAATAATAAATGATTTTAAAATTTTGATGATAAGTGTTTTTTTTATTGATATTTCTTTTTTCATTTTTCTTTGTTTTTTTTGCGGTAACATTACTGCCAACCTTATGCCACTTTGAGTTGGCTGGAAAATCGTAACCGCTCAGTTTTCGGCTTAACAAAAACTTCATGCGAAACGGTAATTCCACTAAATCCTTGCATCTTGTGTAACTGCTGTTGTGCGATTGGTTATTTATTTGTATCGTTCTTCTATTGG
>NZ_JASMRH010000051.1:0-6062 GCF_041431385.1 Flavobacterium sp. Arc2
AATGTCCTTTCTTTTGAAAAAATTATCCTATCTTTTTTCCTGAGAGTTGCATTAATTAATTGAATCTAGTAATTAAAAAAACGCTTGTAACAGGATTTATAATAATCCGTTGCAAGCGTTTTCTTTTTTAATATTGATTTTAATGTTAGTTCAATAAGGCTATTTTGAGCTTAGCTAGATTCATTTTGAGTAATGCAGCAGTAGCCTTCATTTTTCTACATTAATTTGAGTATTCTTTTTAAGTTTACCGTGAAAATTGCTATTGCACCTTGCATTTGCATATTGGTAATGCCATACGATATTGCTCTATCATAACCATGTACATTTTTCAACTCACTGTTTTTCGCTTCTATTTTATATCGGTGTTTTGCTTTTTCTTTGTAATAGTCAGTTTCTTGAAAAACCATTTGGTCTTGATGTAATTCTGATTTTATGGATACCGAATATGTTTTTGTCTTGGCTCCTTCTTTGTAACAACCATCTTTTAAAAGGCAAGACTTGCATTTTTCGACATCAAAATAATATGTATCTACTTGATTTGCCCCAACATCTTTGGTTCCACCACGTGCTTTTCGTATTGCTAAATGCCCAGCTGGGCAAACAAACCTATCGGCATCTTTATTATAATCAAATTTATCTTCATCTTTTCTAAATCCTTGTGTCATCGATGGATTTAGACGTGCTACAACTTTAATGTTTTGTTCACTTGTGATTTTAAGATTTTCTTTTCCTGAATAAGCTCCATCGCCAATAATGGTATCGACATCGATTCCGTTTTCTTGACTAACTTCTAAAAGTTTAGGCAATTCTGGTCCATCTCCTTTTTCGCCAGATGTGACTACAGCCGCAGTAATGATCCGTTCTTCGGTCATTGCCAAATGAGTTTTATAACCAAAGAAGGAACTCTCAGCAGACTTATGACCCGTTTTAGCATCGGTGTCTTTTGATAAAGTTAAATTTTCATGAGCATCTTCTACGGTTTCTTTGAGTAGATGTAATTTCTCTTTCACAGCTGGGATTGAACTTATTGACAGCTCATTTTCAATGCGTTTTCCCAACTCTTTACAATAAGCCAGTTCCTTTTCTAAGTCATTGTCGGTATTTTTTTGAGGCATATGTTCTTTGAATTCCTCGTCAAAGGTGTATACTGTTTTCCGCAGTAGCTGAGAACGTTCTCTCAATACATCGATAGCTAAAAATGGATTGGATCTAGACAAAATATGTGTCGCATCAACAATAATTGACTTAGAGCGAATGATGCCCTTTTTCAATGGCAATAGTTACTGTTTTATTTATCAACAAGTTAAGAAGGTTGGTGTCTTTCAAACGAAGTTTTCTAAATTTTGTTAACGAACTCGGATTGATAACATCGTCTTCTGGTTTCATATCCAAAAAATATTTGAAGGACATATCGTATTGAGAACGCTCCACGACATCAACATCGGAAACGATGTAGATGGTTTTAAGTAGTAAATACTTAAACATACGAATAGGGCTTTCTGCCATTCGCCCATTATTGTTGCAGTATTTGTTTAACAACTCGTCATAAATAAAAGAAAAATCAATCAAATCGTTGATTTTTCTTAATAGATTTTCTTTTGGAACTATTAAATCATGTAACGAAGAATACTCGCTGAATTGTATTGTTTGTTGTTGTACTAACATCTAAAAAAAACTAATAATTAGACTTAAATATAAATAAAAAGGAGTAGAAATCCTGAGATATCTACTCCTTTTTATTTATCAATGTATTCGAAAGACTTTTTCAGTGCCCTCTTAATGACTCCTCTTTTTTTTATGCAAAGTTCATACTTAGTTCAAAGTAAAACTAGTTTTTGAAACGACTTCATTTTTATCGAAAACGTTCACATAATAAGTTCCTTTTGCAAAATCTTTCCCAGGTAAATTTTCTGTAACCTGAACTGTTTTATTTTCGTATTTTACAGTAGTCATGAAACTATACGTCAACATATCATCACCAAAATTCACCACTTTTTTGACTCCTAAAACATTATTCTTGCCGTCAATAACTTGAACATAATATGTTTTATCTCCTGATTTTGCAACTTCATTTGCAGCAATTGTAAAACTAACTTTAAGCATATCTGCTCTGCTGGCTTTATCAGTTTCAATTTGTTTTCCTGAATTTCTTACTTTAAACGCCGATCCTTTCATGTTCAAAACAGTTAATTTTGAAGCTTTTTCTACCGTTTTTGCTAATTCTTCGTTTTGTCCTACTAAAGTCTCATTATATTTTTTAGACTCTCCAAGAACTACTACCGTACTATCTCGTTGTGAAGTCACAATTTGATTTTCTTTTTTCAAGCCTTCATTTTCAGCCATTAAAGCTTTCATGTTGTTTTGTAGGGAAAAAAATTGCTTTTTGTATTTAGCCATTGAAGCTACGTCCCCTTTTGATTTATTCAAATCAGCCATTAAACTCACCACTTTGTCTCTTTCCTGAATTAACTCGTCAGACATTGAAGTATTTTCAGAAATTGCTGCATCATAAGTAGCTTTTAACTCTTGTAAATCTTTCATAACTGAATCTTTGTCAGTCATTGTACTTTTCAATTCTGTTTGAACTGTTTTTACATCAGAAGTAACCTTAAAGATATAAACCAAGCTTCCTACCAATAAAACTGCTAAGACAGCAACCACTGCCTTCAGACTTGAACTACTTTTTTGATTTTCCATTTTTCAAATATTTTTTTTTTCAAATTTAACAATATATATTCATGTTATAACGTAAGTTAACACAATTATATTATTTTTGAAAAAAAATATTTTTATTTTTATGGAAAAGCTTCTGCCTTTTACAATGAACGACCTTGCCAAAATTACCAACCACAGAAGTGGTGAAATAAAATTTGGAGAAAAAATGCTTACTATACCTAAGGATATGGATGTTATTACTTTCTTAGAAAACAGTGACGCTAAGTATGTTCTGCTAGGAATTCCTGAAGATATAGGTGTAAGAGCAAATTTTGGTAGACCCGGAACTGCTTCGGCATGGGATAATGCTATTAAAAATATTGCTAATATACAGCACAATCGGTTTTGTAAAGGGAGCCAAATCATCGTTTTGGGACAGGTTAATGTTCGCGAAGAAATGAAAGAAGTCGAAAATTTAGATTTCCATGATATCGATGATCGTTCTAAATTAAGCCAGTTAGTTGAAAAAATTGACAAAGACGTATCTCACATTATTTTTAATATTATCAAATCTGGTAAAACCCCAATAATAATTGGCGGTGGTCACAATAACTCTTATGGTAATATAAAAGGGACTGCTCTTGCAAAAGGAAAACCCGTAAATGCAATTAATTTTGATGCTCATTCTGACTTTAGAATCCTAGAAGGACGCCATAGCGGAAATGGTTTTTCATACGCTTACGAAGAAGGTTTTCTTAAAAAATATTTTATTTTTGGATTACATGAAAATTACACTTCCAAAAGTGTTTTAGATCTTATCAAAAAAACAGAAGATCGTGTACGTTACAATAGCTACGACAGCCTGGCTATTCGAAAAGAGAAGGATTTTACGCAAGAAATGATAACTGCGCTCGAATTTATAAAAACTGATTTTTTCGGAATCGAAATTGATTTGGATGCTATCCCAAATATTGCGAGTAGCGCTATGACTTTGAGTGGTTTCTCAATAGAAGAACTGAGAAAGTTTATTTCTTTTTTTGGTAAACATAAAAATGCAGCTTATATACATATATGTGAAGGAGCACCAGATTTAGGAGAAGAAAAAAACAACCATTTGATAGGCAAATTAATTGGATACTTGGTAACTGATTTTATAAAAGCAAATAATAATAATAATAATAATACGAACTAGTCGACTCCTAACAATTCCTTTCAGAACGACTATAAATCCAGCCGAACATTCGATACAAATAAGCATCAAAAATAATAATACTATCTTTGCAAAACTATCCTTGTACTTAATACAGGATATTTAATTTCAAAAATATGTTATTCGAAGATTTATCACTTTCAAAAAGTATACAAAGAGCCGTATATGAACAAGGCTATACAAACCCCACTCCTATTCAAGAACAATCTATTCCACTAGTTTTAGCCGGAAAGGATTTAATAGGATGTGCACAAACTGGAACTGGAAAAACGGCAGCATTTGCCATACCAATTATACATCAATTGCATCGCATTGTAGGCTCTTCAAAAAAAGCCAAGCAAATTCGTGCCTTAGTAGTAACTCCTACAAGAGAACTAGCAGTTCAAATTGGTCAAAGTTTTGACACTTATGGAAAATACACCAACTTAACACAGCTGACCATTTTTGGTGGTGTTTCACAAAACCCACAAGTTGATGCTCTAAGAAATGGAGTTGATATTTTAATTGCAACTCCAGGAAGATTACTTGATTTACACAAACAAGGTTTTATTGACTTAGATCATTTGCATGCGTTAGTACTTGATGAAGCAGATCAAATGCTTGATATGGGATTTGTAAACGATGTAAAAAAAATCGTAAAGCTTACTCCTAAAAATAGACAAACTCTATTTTTCTCAGCAACAATGCCAATTGCTATTCGCGAACTAGCGGAAATGTTTTTAACAAACCCCGAAACAGTTACCGTTTCTCCCGTTTCATCTACTGCTGAAAATGTAGAGCAACATGTCTATTTTGTTGAAAAAACAGAAAAAAGAAACTTACTGTATCATTTGATTAAGAATCAAGACTTATCTGATGTGTTAGTTTTTTCAAGAACGAAGCACGGAGCAGATAATGTCGTAAAAGCATTGCGTAAAAACGGAATTGCAGCCGAAGCGATACATGGTGACAAATCTCAGAACGCAAGACAACGTGTTTTAGAAGCTTTTAAGAATAAAGAAGTCGGTGTGCTCGTTGCTACTGATATTGCAGCTCGTGGAATTGACATTGATCAACTACCTTATGTTATTAACTTTGATTTGCCTAACATACCTGAAACATACGTTCATCGAATAGGAAGAACGGGACGCGCCGGAAATGGTGGTGTGGCTATTTCTTTTTGCAGTAAAGACGAACATGGCTATTGGAAAGACATTCAAAAATTAATTAAAGTTGATGTAAAAACCATAAGTGACCATCCGTATCCATGGCATTCAGGAAATCCTGAAACGGCTCCGGGAGGATCTACAAAACCAAAAAATTCAAATAGAAGTGGTGGTGCTCATAAATCTCGAAAATCAGACGCTTCAAAGCAAAATAAAAAACGCTGGTATTAAATAAATCTATTTTTACTGGTTTACTATAACAAATACCTTTTTCCAATATGGAGAAAGGTATTTTTTTTTATTAAGTAACTACTTGTTTATGAGTTAATTAAAAGTTAAACAAAATTGTAAAATTAATAAGCTATCATTTATTCTCTAATTTTAATAGTAGTTAATAATCATTTAAAACTAATAAATTATGGAAGCATTAGTAAAAAGAAACGGATTTGTTCCGTTAGTAAATTCAGGTTTTGTGCCAACAGCAAACCCATTTTTTGATGATTTTTTATCAAGAGATCTTCTGGAAATGACCGGTCAAAATTTTGCAGCGTTAGGAAGTAATTTACCATCTGTAAATCTAAAAGAAACAGATAAGAAAATTGAAATCGAATTAGCAGCGCCCGGTTTAAAAAAAGAAGATTTTAAAATTGAATTAGACAACAACATGCTTACCATTTCTTCTGAAAAACAAGAAGAAAAAGAAGAAACAAGTAAAAAAGACAATTACTATCGAAAAGAGTTCAGTTATCAGTCCTTTTCAAGATCTTTTAATCTTCCCGATTATACTGATGACAACCACATTAACGCTAATTACAAAGACGGTATACTTCATGTTGATATTGCCAAGAAAGAAGGCGCTAAGAAAAAAACAGCAAAGACCATTGACATTAAATAAGAAAGAGTTCCTATAAAATTATTTTAACTCTAAAGAAATCGCGAAACCAGTTGAACTAATTATAGTTGAATATGATTTTGCGACACTGTCCCGTAAAGTGTGTAAGTTAAAAAAATAGGGGTTTGCCTTTTTAATTAAAGTTGAACCCTTTTTTCAA
>NZ_JASMRH010000052.1:0-5987 GCF_041431385.1 Flavobacterium sp. Arc2
AAATTTTTGAGCTTTTGAGTTAGCTCAAATTTTCAGAATAACTTTTTAACTTACACACTTTATGAGATGGTACCGCAGATTATGTTGAACTGGCTATGTATGGACCTGGAAGCGAACTTCTAAAACCATTTGTTAAGAATACCGACTTACACTACTTAATGCTATAAGTAGCCGAAATTGAAAATAAATTTTAAGAACTTTACAGGTTTCGTAGTTAGTTAATTGATTATATTTAGTTACCCTAATAAAACTCGCCTCATCAGGTGGGTTTTATTCGTTTATAAGACATGTTAACAATGCATTAGAAGTAGTTACTCTCTCAAAGAACTATTTTTAGATTGTAGCGCATTGATAAACATATGACTTTTAAAAAAGTTAATAGCCTATTTTATGAAAAAGTAAAATCATTTTTAAAAGACATCACAGTAAATTAGCTCAGAAATAACAATTGATTCGCAAATATTATTTTTAAATTTGCATTGTGAAAATCTGGAGTATACTTTTATCATTTTTGGTGCTACTATTATCAACCGTACCTTGCAGCGCATTAGAATCAAATTCTAAATGTTCGCTGGAAAAAAAGTGCGAACAAGAATCTCACAAATGCGGTAACGACTGCTCTGGAAAATGCTCTCCCTTTTACTCTTGCGGTAGCTGCGTAGGTTTCGCTATGAGTATGACAACTTTAAACAAAGCCCAAAAACAGCTTCCCATTAACAGCGATAGAGCTCTTGATATTGATGTAGTTACTGTTGCAAACTCCTCTTTTAATGGTACTATCTGGCAACCACCTAAACTTTCTTTTTATCTATAATCTTTCAGAACAGCTGATTCCAAAAACCAGCTGAAAAAATTATTCATATTAAGAAATAAAAAATGTTTAAATATATTTTACTACTTGTGGCAATAACAACTATTGGCACAGCGCAGGCACAGTATACCCTTAAAATTAGTATTAAGGATATCGATACTAATTTGCCATTAAATGGGGTTACAAGCACTATACGAGAGCAGTCACTAACTGCTTACTCTAATGCTGAAGGAATAATTACTTTCGAAAATCTATCAGAAGCAATGTACGCGCTGTCTTTTGAACTGGAAGGATATGAGCTAGAAAACAAAACAATTCAAGTCCCTCTTAAAACAGCAGAAGTAACTGTCTACATGAAAAGCACTGCCGAAGAAATGGATGAAATTATTATCACGTCAACCAGAGGGACGAGAACGATAAGCAATATTCCTACCCGTGTTGAATTTATTGCTGGTGAGGAACTGGAGGAAAAAGCAAATATGAAGCCCGGAGACATTCGTATGATGCTTAACGAAAGTACGGGGATACAAACACAACAAACTTCGGCAACTTCAGGAAACTCATCAATTAGAATACAAGGGCTGGATGGTCGATACACACAAATTTTGAAAGATGGTTTTCCAGTATATTCAGGTGCTTCAAGCGGACTTGGTTTACTGCAAACACCGCCTTTAGATTTAAAGCAAGTCGAAATAATCAAAGGTTCAGCCTCTACTTTATATGGTGGTGGTGCTATCGCTGGATTAGTCAATTTAGTTTCGAAAACTCCTACCGAGGAAAGAGAATTGCGATTATTACTTAATGGAACTTCTGCAGGAGGTCTCGACATTAACGGATTTTATTCGCAGCGATTTGATAAGATTGGATTCACGGTTTTTGCCTCTCACGATAGAAATGCAGCCTACGATCCTGCCGATAATAAATTGACTGCTATTCCTAAATTTGAACGATTCAATTTTAATCCAAAGTTATTTCTATATCTAAATGAAAATACCGAACTTAATTTTGGTGTAAACGCGGTATTTGAGGATAGAATTGGAGGAAACATTGACTACATCAAAAATGAAAGCGAATACCCTGACAGCTATTTCGAAAAAAATAAAACAAAAAGACTTAGCACTCAGTTTACACTTTCGCATACAATAAATGAAAGAGAATCTTTTACCGTAAAAAATAGTATCAATAATTTCAGTCGTGTAATTACTGTTCCTGATTACCTATTTGATGGAGTTCAAACCAGTACATTTTCTGAATTTACTTATGCAAAAAATGGTCCGTTATCACAGTGGGTTGCAGGAGCAAATTTATACACTGATGAGTTCAAAGAAGACAATTCTAGTACTGCTCCTTTGAGAGATTACAACCAAATCACCTACGGCGCATTTATTCAAAATACGGTTAAAGCAAATGACTGGCTTGATATAGAAACAGGGTTGAGAGGTGATTATGTACATGAATATGGCTTTTCACTATTGCCTAGAGTTTCTGCATTATTTAAAATTAGCCCTAAGTTTAGCTCACGTTTAGGTGGTGGACTCGGTTATAAAGCACCCACTATATTTACAGAGGAAAGTGAGTCGATACAGTATCAAAATGTATTGCCTATCAGTAGCGGTGTTAACAAACTTGAAAAAAGCTACGGTTTCAATTTTGATGTGAATTATAGAACCAATCTAACTGATGAACTGTCACTATCAGTAAATCAATTATTCTTTTACACGAAGGTTAATGATCCATTAATTTTAACGCCACTAGCAAATGATAGCTTTCAATTTATAAATGTTAATGGAAATTTAAATACTAAAGGAACCGAAACTAACCTTAAGCTGGGGTATAAAGATTTCAAATTATTCATAGGATATACTTTCACAAATGCTATGGTAGAAAATGATGGAACTAAATCGAGAAATCCTTTGACAGCAAAACACCGTTTAAATAACGTTTTAATGTATGAAGTTGAAGATAAATGGAAGATAGGTTTAGAAGCATATTATTATAGCCCACAGCAATTAACTGATGGTACTACCGGTCGTGATTACTGGATTTTTGGAGTCATGATAGAGAAATTATGGGACAACTTTTCTATCTACTCTAATTTCGAAAACTTCACTGATACGAGACAAACGAGATTTGGCAGCATCTACACTGGATCATTGTCCAACCCTGTTTTCAAAGATATTTTTGCTCCACTTGACGGTTTTGTTGTTAATGCTGGAATCAAGATAAAAATATAAAAAAGCAGAAAATTTATAAATCAAGGTGAAACATTTTTTACTTATGTTATTCGAATCACTAATCCCTGCACAACTGAGGGATAATAAACACTTGAAAAATTTCGAAGTAATTCTCTAACCTTAAAAAAACCTCTAAAATCAAACTGACTTTGGAGGTTTATATTTTTTGTATCCAGACGAAACTATTTACAAACCATTTTATGCAGGATTTGAAGAAGTAGTGCTGGTGCAGCTGTCAAATTAAAACATAAAGTAATCAAACTAGAAAAATTATGCCGCCAAATTACAAAAGGATCTAAACATAGTGATCCCAGATTAAACATCTGGTTTTTTCGCAACATAGGAGTTCATTAATTTTACTTGTTCACGTTTTCGTCAACAAGTAAAATTAATGAACAAATAAATGAAAAGGAAATTATACAGTAGACTATAAATAATATACAAAAGGACAGTGCTATCAATGTGGAGTGGAAAGAACTCAACAATGACAATGCTATTGATGGAAAACTACTCCCGTACTTGAATACACTTAATATAGAACTATATGCAGAAATTAAAAAAGAACTTAGAAACATACATCTTGTTAAAATAGAAGAATAGGCTATTACAAAAAGTCCTTTTATTATTATCGCACAACGTATATTTCCTAAGATAAAGGAAGAGCTACGTAAAAAAAACATTGCCTATCTATAAGCCAATGGTAATATATTCCTAAATAAAGATGAAATCTATCTTTACATTGATGGTAATGGCCCTATTGAATAAAAAATAAAACAACAAATAGGGCTTTTACTAAAACAGGATTAAAAGTGATTTATCAATTTCGAATTAAGGATTGTATCAACAGTACCTATCACGAAATTGCTGAATTAACTGATACTGGAATTGGTACTTTAAACACCATATTCAATGGTTTAAAAGAGGAAGATTTTCTAATACAGATAACCAAGAATGAACTCCAGATGGAGAACAGGAAAAAATTGTTAGATAAATGGATAATCGAATATGAAAAACACCTAAAGCCAACCTTAACGATAGGGACCCTTCGTTTCCTCAAAAAAGACGATTTTTATAACTGGAAAGATATTCCCATTAAAAAAGGAAAAACAATCTGGGGCGGAGAGACGGCAAGTGGTGTTCTCATTAATTAATTAATTAATTAATTATTTACGTCCGGAGGAACCTACCCTATACACTAATGAAGAAACAAGCGATTTAATGAAAAATTACCGTCTCGTTCCGGACCTACATGGCAATATTAAAGCATTTAAACAGTTTTGGGAAACAAATAAGAAAATACTAACACGGTACATCCGCTCCTAGCCTATGCCGACTTAATTAATCAAGCAGACCGCAGATGTACAGAAACCGCACAAAAAATTTACGATGAGTACTTACACGATCAGTTTTAAGCAATTACAACAACAGCCTCATTTTTCAGAAATGCTTACCGCATTAGAAAATGGACTGAATAAATATGGAATAGACTTCTATCTCGTAGGCGCCGTGGCACGCGATGTTTGGATGACTGACATAAACTATATACCACCTAGCAGAGTTACTGGAGATATCGATTTTGCCGTTTTTATAAATGACAAAAATACCTATGCGGATCTTAGAGAATATCTTATCAATATAGAAGTGTTCATCTCCTACAAAGGCAATGGTTTAGTACTCAAATGGAAAAATATAATACAAATCAATTTAATGCCGTTTGGAGAAATTGAAGCTAAACCATCAAATATAACCGTTGAAGGTACTGGGTAACCAGTCTCAATATGCCAGGTTTCAAAGAAATATATGATTCTGGTTTTCCAGAAGCTGAACTAGAAGAAAAGCACTGGTTTAAGTTTTGCACCTTACCCGGTATTGTACTACTCAAATTAATTACTTTTCAAGAACGTCCTGAAATAAAACGTGATGATATCAAAGACATTAGTAAAATCATGAAGCATTTTTTTGATGTGTATGCAGATGAGATATATGAAAACCACAATAACCTTTTTGGAGATAAGGATATCAACCTGCATTGGATCGCAACAAGGGTCCTAGGGAGAGAAATGGGGAAAATTGCTCAATTAAATAAAGATCTTTTTCTCAGAATAATAAAGATACTAAAGAAAAACACAATTGATATTCATTCCAGTATTATCGCCAAAATTATGGCAGAGTTTTTTCAAAATACGATTGAAGAGATTGTAAAACTCCTGGAACAGGTAAAAATTGGGTATTTGGAAAACTGATGGTTCTGTCACAATATAGGAACAACTTCAATTCCACTTAGAGTTCTTTCCGCAGATTCAAAATTTAAAAAAAATCATTCAAAATGGTATCTTATTTATAAGTTAGCCTTAAAAAAAAACTAAATAATACTACACATAAAAACCAATGAATTAAACACTTATTCCTTACCTTTGCTTAGTTAAAAAAAAGACTTTGAAAGTCTAGTGACCCAATTGGTGACCCTGTTCTTAAAAAATGTTTTGAAAACCCAGTATTTACTGGTATTATTATAAAGGCATCGGAGCCTCTTTCTCCGCCAGTAGAAATACTAAACGAAGCAAACCCTTCTAAATCTTATGATTTAGGAGGGTTTTTTCATTTACGGCAAATCAAATTATTCATTAAATCTCAAAACTTAGGTGTCTTTTGAGGTGTCACTGAAATTATATTTTTTAAGTGACACCTATCTCAAAAGTTACCAGTTCAACATTTGTTCAAATACCTTTTCACTATTTGAACATCTTGTTTGGAAGTATTACAAAGTTTAAATTTAATAATAACTAAAAGGTCACCAACCATGAACACAGCCGTATCCGTTCTCATTTATATAAAGAGATCAAAAGTCAATAATGATGGCATCTGCGGATCAAGCGCAAAAGTTGGGGATTATCCAAAAAGGTTAGATAATCTGAACAAGAAAAAGTCGATTTTCCGAACCC
>NZ_JASMRH010000053.1:0-5138 GCF_041431385.1 Flavobacterium sp. Arc2
TTTATACTCGAAAAATAACCGACATATAACCCTCTTAAAAGTTGTTTATAACTTAATGATGCTTTACATAGGAATGGCTGTTACAGGAAGGTTTTTTATTTATTAGTTATATTCACTTGTATTTCTTTCTTTATTTTGTGAACTCCTTCTGATGATTTGGATTTGATCTTCAACACTTTCTATTAGCTTTTCAGTAAACTTTGGTTCACTTGAATCTAAATTTAAATCCAAAAATTCTTGTTGTTCTAATTCATTTAAATAATGAACAAATCTTCTAGCTCTATTGATTCTTATTTCGATTCGCGACATAAAGTCTCTATTGTAGTAGAATTTCAATTCTTCTTCTGCAGATTTCACAAAATAATTATTCAATTCTTCATTAAATATTCCAGAATCCAAACAGACTAAATCGATATAAGCAAAATTGAATGCTAAATATTCATAGATATAATTACCTAAAGCAGTTAACTTTATATGATCTACTGCTTCGGAATAGTGCTCTAATCTATTACTTGATTCTATTAAACCTTTTTCTAAATATAAATCAATATGATTAATACAGTCATTCTTTGAGTCATATTTTAAATCAAAATTCTGTATTAAAAATTTGGCATCAATAAAGCCATTTGTTCCTTTATCACTGATCCGATTATGAAGAGCATTTAAAATCCTTAAACCTGTAAAATGAGAGCTATCTATATCATTTCTTAACTGATATAAATTAGGGATTTTGCTTTTTCTCTCGTCGTAAAAAAACCGATCTGGAATCATCATGGGTTTAATAACTTGATGAACTTGAAATACCCAATCGCTATGTGGAGCCATTTCATCAATATTTGTGTATCCTGATGTAAGGAAGCCTTTAAAAAACTCAAGTGCTTGTCTTACATCACCATGAGTTGCATATCTTAAAAAGTAACTTAAAGGTGAATTTTTTCTTTTTAACTGATTTTTACAAATATTGAAAAAAGCATTTAAAGTATTTAATTCGTTTAAGTTTTTTATTCCAAATTCTGTATCTAAGTCTGTAGTATATTTTAATTGTTCAAGAATGTAATCAATCCTTTTTATTACTACTTCGGGAATAACTGGAGAAGATAAGTGAAATCCAGGACTCTGGTAAGCATCTAAAACACCTCTAGATTGTGCATCATAATATCTTTCTTCACGCATTGATACAATTACTAAGCACCCTAATTTTTCTGCAATTTCTACAGATGTCAAAAAACAAACATCTTGTAAGTCAGGGGATAACTGATCCATGTTGTCCAGAAAGATAATTAAAGTCTTATTTTTATCTTTCCATTTTATACTTATTTTCTCACAAAATAATTTAATATCATTTGTTTTTTCAAGAACAAATTGTCTTAAAAGAGATTGATATTCAGTATTTGTTTCTTCTAAACCTACTAATATTTGTTTTTTATAAATTTCAAACTCTTCTGAAAATAACTCTAGTAAATCTGCTCTTGTGCCATTTCTTAAATTATTAACATCGATTTCGACTAATATTTTTTTCCATATCTCATCTGTTAATTCAACTCGTGTTTGTGATGATTGCAAAAGGCCAATTAAAGCAATATGTGCATACATTTCAATTTCTCGTGGCTTGATATAGAAAAGAAACCTTTTTAAGAAGGTTGATTTTCCAGCTCCTCTTCCTCCAAACAAAATCATCACATTATGCAGATTTTGTCTTTTTACTGTTTCTGCAATTCTAATACCAAAAGCACCACCAGCTTTATCGTCTGTAAAATCTCTAAAGCCTAAATTTTTGAAATATGGTGTTAATGAATCATGTAAAAAACCTTGAACATCTTTTTGTAAATCATCATATTTACCTTTGTTACTAACGTAGCAACTATTCATGAAATCTGCATCAGTTTCATTTATAGAGCCTAAATATTTTCTTGACAGCGTATTTAAAGGACCTGCATATTTATTACTATTTACAGGTGTATTGTAGGCTGTAATATTATTCTTCGGATAATATATTTCTGGAAAAGTTTTTTTAGAAACCCCAATGTTTTGTCCTAAAGAATCTTTTTGGGTTACACTGTCATAACCAAGGATATTGATAGCATGTGTTAAATCATTTATAAAAAAGTCAATATCATTAATAACATATGCTGATAGTTTTTTCCAAGGTTTGAATGTAGGAGGTAATTTGAAAATTATCCAAACTTTACCATTGCATATTGATGCAAATGGAGCTTGCAAATCTTCTGCATATTCTTTAACTTGAAAAACAGCTTTTTTTATCTCATCATTGGTTAAAAGTGTTTCTAAAAGGATTTTTTGGAAACCTTTCTTTGTATTAGTGCCATTTGGTAACTCAAAATAAATACCGTTTTTTTTACTTTCAAGTATAAGTAGTGGTTTATTGTTTTTTCCTTTTAAAACGTAATCTGCTCTATTACCATTAATGAATTTTTCAACTGAAATAGGATCTTTTGGCCATTTTAATACATCGTTTAAAATTGTATCAATAATTTTAAACCTAGTTTCTGCTTCATTTAGCTCAACATCCGAATACTTTTTTTTTAGGTCTTGTAAAATTTCTATTTCAGTCATTTAATGTTTTTTTATTGAAGCTAATTTAAACAAATATTTAGTGTTTTGATTTCGATTTTTTTTTAGTTACCGTATTTTCCCCATTTTGGGCAAACTTTCCTGTAACGTTTTGCCACTTTGAGATGGCTGGAAGTTCGTAACCGCTCAATTTTCGGCTTAACGAAAACTTGATGCGAAACGGCAATTCCACTAAATTCCAGCTAGCTCAAAATGGCGGTTGGGTGATGTTTTTTTATTTATCAAGTGTTTTCATAATCCACTTTAAACAGACTTCGGAGTCCATGATTGACCAAGAATGTGGATTTTTTGAACCGTCTAATCTAATTCCTTTTCCTTGACTAACAATTACTTTAGCATTTTCATTCCCCATTATCTTTAATTGATTAATCATTGATATTATATCAATACCGTTCCAATCATATAAATCGCGATGTCTTTCGTTAATTAGCCAATCTGTATCCATATCAGTAAACATTAAAAGAGGGATTTCTTTTAAATATTTTGCATTTCCACCCTCATTTGCACCATAAGAGTAAATAGAATTTTCAATATATTTCTCTGGAAATTTATCAGGAGAACCACCATAAATATTGTCGTAATTATTTTTAATCCTTTTTGCTTCATCTACTCCAGCCTGCACTATATTTCTCAGTATTTCTCTTTCACAATATTTATAAAACCTTGCTTTGTCTAATGGAGCATCTAAAGCAAATATTCCTTTAGGAATTAAAAAATGCTTTTCAGGATTTTTAACTGCTTGTTCTGCGTAAGTTAAAGAAAGCATTGCGCCACCCGAAAGCCCGCCGATGATAAACTTATCTTTTGGTATTTTATATGTTGCAACAATTTCATTGAATATTTTGTCAAGAACTGTGAATTCTGCTTCTCGATTATCTGTTCCCCAATTTATTGACGGAACAATTACCATAATTCCTTTTTCAACTGCAATTTTATATAGTGATATTTGTTTTAATGTATTTTCAATAATTTCACCGCCCGACGGTAAAATAACCAACACTCCTTTTATTGCATTTTTTGGCACAAACTTGTAATAAAAAAGTTCTGTTGAATTTCCATCATTTATATATAATTCTGAGGGGTCAGTTTTAGAAACCGAAATTTTCACAACTTCTTTGCCTCCCTTGAAAATCAAGGATAATTCTTTGTCATTTTTTTTCTGCAGTTTTTCAATTAATTTCAGCCATTCCGTTTCAGAATGCAAATTTTCTAGGTCGCTATCTGTTTTTAATTCTTCAAGGTATGTCCAGCCGTTATTAATTGATAATTTTAAATAAAAAAATGCGTTTTCTTTTTCATTTGCTAAAGCGGATGCACAAGCACCATTATATAAATCGTTTGAATTTTTAGATTCAATTTTAAATGCTTTTTTATAGAAATCATTTGATAATTTATATGATTTTGCATTATAACTTGAATCCGCTTTTTTAATTAAATCTTTGTAATTTTGACTGTAAGAAGTGAAAATTGTAGCAAATAATGCTAATAATGTTATTTTTTTCATTTTTAGTTTTTCGTGGTAAAATATCACCCAACGTTTTGCTGCTCTGAGATGGCTGGAAATTCGTAACCGCTCAATTTTCGGCTTAACGAAAACTTGATGCGAAACGGTAATTCCACTAAACTCCAGCTAGCTCAAAACAGCTGTTATGCGGTCGTGCTTCTCTTTCAATACGTGTTTTCGCCTAATGTTTACTTTCATAGTCAGTTTTTATTTTCTGCAAGTCAATGGTAATAATGTCTGTATTCCATTTTTCAACGTCAGCACTTTCAATATATTTATATTTCAATGTCAAAGTGTTATTTTTAGCTGTGGGTTCTTCAAATAAAAACTCTGGAAACATTTGATTAGATTCCATAACCGTCTTTCTAAGTCGTCCTTGAGGAATTAAATAATTAGACTTTGTTTTTGTATCAATATTGTAATAGGTCACTGTGTCTAAAGAATCCGAAGAAAGATATAAAACGTAATTATTAAAATCTATGTCGCTGTAATATATTATTGTTCCAAAAACCTCAATTACATTTCCATTGTCTTTGTCTATGAGTTCAAAATTTATAGGAAAACCGCGTCCTGATGCTTGTCTATTTTCAAATAATAATGTTGTTTTATATTCTTTCACAAATTGATAGCCTAATCGTGCTGTTAGTTCTATTAAGGACTTATCTAAAGAATACATAACTCTTTTTAAACCGCTTTTACTCTCGAACGTTAGCCACGATGAATCACAATTGAATTGTCTATAAAGCTTCGAACCATTTTGAAAACTTGTTGTGTCGCAACTAATAAATTCATTTAAGTTTGGCTTTGATGTGCAACCACAATTTATATTTCCACTCATTTTGGAGGGTTGTTGGGCAATAGTATCAAACGAAAACAATGTTGTAAGAAGTAATATTGATATGATGATTTTGTTTTTCAATTTTTTCTTGTCTGTTAAAGTTTTGGCTGTTAATCCAGCATGCCGCATAACGTCAGTCTGTGAAAAAACCGCCGTTATGTTCTTTCAAATATAATGTATATTTCGAATATTAAAGCAAGAAAA
>NZ_JASMRH010000054.1:0-5043 GCF_041431385.1 Flavobacterium sp. Arc2
ACTTTTCTTGCTTTAATATTCGAAATATACATTATATTTGAAAGAACATAACGGCGGTTTTTTCACAGACTGACGTTGGCGGTCAGTTTAGCTTAACGTAACGAAAAACAAAAAATATAAAAACAAAATTGCGAAAATAATGAGTTTAGATTTAAATGTTTACGTTGAAAAATTATCTGACGAATTAATTCCAAAAATCGTTAAAAGACTAAATGATTTTGAAATGAATGTGGAAATTCATCCAGATTTTTCATTTGAAACACAAGAAGGTTTTTTACCTTTTAAGTTTACTTTAAAAAATCCACATTTAGAAATTTTAAAAGAAAAGAAGCTTATAAGTGGTTTTGAAATTTATATCGACAATTATGATTTTGATGCAGAAAAGGAAAATCTAAAGCCAAAATTAAACTTCTTTGAAAAAATACTTGGAAAAAAGCAAGTTAGTGTTGAAATCGCAGAACCCGAAATAGAAAAACGTCTACAAAAGTGCAAGAAAATTGTTAATTTTGTTTGGCATTCAAGCGACAGTTTTGAATTGAGATTTGCGAGTTTAACTAGTGCAATTTTAACCGAATTAACTCATGGAGTTTGTTGCTATCCAGCAGATGAAATTTGGTACGAAAATAAAAATATTGTAGAAGAAGCATATAAAGAAATTAAAGAATATGAATCAATAATAAAAGAAAGAAATCTTCAATATCACGAATTTACAGAATGGTAAAAAAACCGAACCGCCAACCACCATTTTGAGCTAGCTGGAGTTTAGTGGAATTGCCGTTTCGCATAAAGTTTTCGTTAAGCCGAAAACCGAGCGTTTACGAAATTCCAGCCATCTCAAAGTGGCATAACGTTGCAATACATATTGTTGCCGAATTTTGCGCTGAAAAATTTACTATGAAATCGTTAAGCAGAAAGTAATTTACTTCAATGAAAGCGATGCAGTTTGCGTCCAAATAGATTGTAGCGAAATCGTTCAGCAGAAAGTAATTTGCTTCTATGAAAGCGATGCAGTTTGTAGCGAAATGGATTAGAACGAAATTGTTACGCAGAAAGTAATTTGCTTCTATGAAAGCGATGCAGTTTGCGGCGAAATGTATTGCGGCGAAAAACAGAATTGCTAGAAGTATTGTGCTGATAAATACATATTGCAACACCGGTTTTGCAAGATTGCGAAATATGTGGGAAATTCACGTCTATTTTTCGCAAGAACATTTATATTAGCCGAAAATAATCAGTTACGAAGTTCGCAACCTAGCAAAGCCGTGACCGTTAGCAAACAGCTTAACCAAAAGTCCGTAGAAAATAAAAACGGAAAACTAGCAGTTTGAAAACGTTACTAAATAAAAGTAATGTAAAATGATAATATTAGATTATAGAATAGCTTTTACTGGAGTTGTAGTTTTTATTGTTGGAATACTTTGGTTTGTTTTTGTAGAATGTCTTTTACCTCAGTTTTTGGATTGGTTGAAGTATCGGAGAAAAAAGTAAGTTTATCTCGATAGATGTAAGCGTTTAATAATAGCCCTAGTATTGTGAAAAACCAAGCTAATCTTTGTAAAAACTCTTTGAGTCGGTCTAACACTATCTTTTTACAATAACCACCATTTCTTACCAATATTAAACCTGAATAACTTATTAAATATATAGGAAGCTCAATGTTTTTTAAATTAGGGTATTTGTGTATTAAACCTTTTTTCTCTAAATGTAACATTGCAACTCTTAAATAAAGATGCTCTTTACTTTGTGTAATAAAGGGTTTAAATGAGTAAGTTATTCCAAAAAACTTATCTTTATTATAATTATAACAAGATGCCGAAGCGACCATATCTGCATTTTGTTGTTCTACACTTGATTCAAGAAAAGTTAATATATCATCTAAAAAACGAATTTTATCGCCTGCTAAAAGTTTATACATGAAGATGTGATTTAGTGGGTAAAAGTAAGAAAAAATAACTAGTTTTAAACCTAAAAAATAAAGCCGATTTGCTAACAGCGGTTTTGCAAGATGGCGAGAAATGTGTTGGCTACACGTTTTTTGTCCGCAAAGAAAAATAAAATAAACATAAAATTAACGGCTCACGAACCTCGCCACCTCGCAAAGCCACAAAACGTTGTAGGTAAGTTTAACTACACTTTGTCGCCATAGTTACGCAGGTAGTTTTTTAAATTTATCAAACAATAATTTAACCATATTGCCAGCTAATTGATTTGTGTATCCATTCCCAAACTTCATAGATTCATCATTAGAACTCCCGAACTCCCAACTTCCGCTTAATTTTTTTACAGCATAAAACGAATCTCCGTGACTATATTGTTCTTCCGCTAATCCTGTAAGAAATTCTTTGATTTCTAAATCTTCCGAACTGTATTTTACTGTTTTTTTAAATGGTTTTTTTAACATAATTTGTGTGATTTTAAAAACCTACCTACAACAGCTTATTGTAAAAAGCGGTACAGATAGAATTTTTGTTAGTATTAGTTTTTAATTTATTTACGGTGCATTTTTGCTGTGATTTGTCTTGATTCTTACCGCCTTATACAATAAGCGAACCGTTGTACGCCATTTTACAAAAAAATCTTATGATAAAAAAAACAATTTCAATTTTAGCGCTTATTATTCCACTGCTTTTTTATTCACAAAATAAGGAAACTATAAATTGGATAACGTATAATTCAATTACAATTGAAGATGCAAATCCTGATTCTGAACTGATGATTTTTAAGGAAAACATACCTAATAAATTTAATAATACCAAAATTTATGGGTTTGGGGAAGCATCCCACAACACAAAAGAATTTTTTAACCTAAAAGCTAAGTTTTTTAAGCATTTAGTAAAAAATCAAGGTGTGAAAATTTTTATAATGGAAGAATCCTATCAAGCCGAATCTGGCATAAATGAATGGATCAGTGGTGGTAAAGGAGATATAAAAACGATTGCAAAAAATTTTAATATAGGATTTTGGTATACAAAAGAAATCGTAAATCTTTTGGAATGGATGCGAGAATACAATATTGGTAAAACAACAGAAGAGCAAATTCGATTTTACGGAATGGATATTCAAATAGGAGAAAAAATTAATCAAGAAATACGTAAATATGTCTTTAAGAATAAAATTACAATAGATGAAAATCTTTTAACTGTTGCTGATAGTTGTGCAAACAAAAAAATAGACTTTAGTAAATTAGAAAGTTGGTGGCAAATTCAAGTGCCAAAATTATACAAACTGAAGCAGGAAATACTGAATTCAAATAAAGAAAGTAATGATTCTAAAACAATAGTAAGAAGTTTAGATTACTTGATAAGCTATACAGAATATGCTTCATTGATTAAAGAAAAATACCCGAAGAGCACTCAATTTAGGGATTTAAAAATGTTTGAAAATGTAAAATATATAGTGGAGAATGAATCTAAAAACGGAAAAGCTTTTATTTGGGCTCATAATGAACATATCAATAAAAGAGAAATGTACTACTCTGGAAGTAACATAATTAATTTAGGTCGTCATTTGAAAGATTATTACAAAGACGATTATTACAGCGTAGGATTCGACTTTGGGACGGGAAAAATAAAAGGCTATGTACTTGATAAAAATAAAGGAAATTATTGGAAAACATTTCACATAGAAAAACCATTTAAAAAAACATATGCTAACACCTTGATGAATGTTGAAAAGGATATTTATTTTGTGGATTTGGAAAATGCTTTTAACAATGAGCCGACAAAATTCTTTAGTAAAAAATCAAAACATTTAGTAATTGGCGGTGGCGGATATCAACCCAAACCATTGTATAAAATTATGAGCAGTAAGATATATAATGAAACTTATGATGGTTTAATTTTTGTAAAGAAAATATCTGTTCCAAATTACACCCTTGATTAATAATAAAAACGGCGTACAACAGCTGTTCCTATGTAAAGCATCATTAAGTTATTAACAACTTTTAAGAGGGTTATATGTAGGGTATTTTTCGAGCATAAAATTCCGTTCTAATGGCTTGTTGGAAAAGTTGGAAACCAACTTTTTGTCCGCCGAAGGCATAGGACTGAAAAAGTTATTCTAACTTTTTCAATGATGCCAAGAATTAATTCCTCTTTTTCTTCATAATATTTCTTTTTATAATCTTAAAGCTCACGCTCCTATATGTGGTCTGCTTATGGCAGCCACCAGCATCGGTATGATTGTAAGAATAAATAAAATAGCTACCTGCTTTGAGATGTGGATTCATTTTATGGAACCACCACAGCTGTTTTGTAGTCTATTTCTCTTTTATGGTTGAGCTTATTAAGAAGGTTATTTTTATTGTGCTATCCCGATAGCTATCGGGACTAAATTTCTATTGATTTGATAAGGTGTTTCTGTTTTAATAACCGAAAGAATTCTTCGTGCCATTTTATGGGCTACTTTTATAATAACACTCTTTACGTTTTTACCTTGATGTTTTCGGTAATAATTTTGCATTTCGGTATCTTTTCTAATGGCTATCCAAGCTGCTTCAACTAAATAACTGCGTAATTGTGAGCGACTCCTTGGAGTAATTCCTAAACACTTTTCTGACTCACCACTGTTATACATTCCAGGAACTAATCCGATGTAGGAACTAAACTGCCCTTCGTTATTGAACCGGCGCAAATCTCCACATTCGGCCAAGATTACACTAGCTAGATATCCTCCTATTCCAGGAATACTTCTCAAAAGATTGTAATCTTTCTTATTGTTTTTTCTACAGTAAGAGCGCATTTGATTGGCTATTTCTAAATATTCTGATTTGATAAACTTGAACATTCGTATTTTCCCCTGCAATGCTAAATCGCCACAAGAGGTACTAAACTTTATTTCTTCTAACCACAAAATAAAAGCTTTACTCCAATTTGGATTATCAAATTCTTCAGGAACTTTAATACCATGAAATAACAACATACTTTTGATATGTGATTTGGTTTGTCGCAGTTTCTTGGTCACTTGTGTTCTATGGCGAGCCAAGGTCGTAAATTGTTCGTGCTCTTCTGTGGGAATAAAAACACCTCTTAGAACACCTGATTT
>NZ_JASMRH010000055.1:0-1548 GCF_041431385.1 Flavobacterium sp. Arc2
CCTCTACGTGTAGAGACTTGACGGTACTGTAAGAATAAGGATCGGCTAACTCCGTGCCAGCAGCCGCGGTAATACGGAGGATCCAAGCGTTATCCGGAATCATTGGGTTTAAAGGGTCCGTAGGCGGTCAGATAAGTCAGTGGTGAAAGCCCATCGCTCAACGGTGGAACGGCCATTGATACTGTCTGACTTGAATTATTAGGAAGTAACTAGAATATGTAGTGTAGCGGTGAAATGCTTAGAGATTACATGGAATACCAATTGCGAAGGCAGGTTACTACTAATATATTGACGCTGATGGACGAAAGCGTGGGTAGCGAACAGGATTAGATACCCTGGTAGTCCACGCCGTAAACGATGGATACTAGCTGTTGGGAGCAATCTCAGTGGCTAAGCGAAAGTGATAAGTATCCCACCTGGGGAGTACGAACGCAAGTTTGAAACTCAAAGGAATTGACGGGGGCCCGCACAAGCGGTGGAGCATGTGGTTTAATTCGATGATACGCGAGGAACCTTACCAAGGCTTAAATGTAGATTGACCGGTTTGGAAACAGATCTTTCGCAAGACAATTTACAAGGTGCTGCATGGTTGTCGTCAGCTCGTGCCGTGAGGTGTCAGGTTAAGTCCTATAACGAGCGCAACCCCTGTTGTTAGTTGCCAGCGAGTCATGTCGGGAACTCTAACGAGACTGCCAGTGCAAACTGTGAGGAAGGTGGGGATGACGTCAAATCATCACGGCCCTTACGCCTTGGGCTACACACGTGCTACAATGGCCGGTACAGAGAGCAGCCACTGGGTGACCAGGAGCGAATCTATAAAACCGGTCACAGTTCGGATCGGAGTCTGCAACTCGACTCCGTGAAGCTGGAATCGCTAGTAATCGGATATCAGCCATGATCCGGTGAATACGTTCCCGGGCCTTGTACACACCGCCCGTCAAGCCATGGAAGCTGGGGGTGCCTGAAGTCGGTGACCGCAAGGAGCTGCCTAGGGTAAAACTGGTAACTAGGGCTAAGTCGTAACAAGGTAGCCGTACCGGAAGGTGCGGCTGGAACACCTCCTTTCTAGAGCCTTAGTGTTAGCTTATTTATAAGCACGGTAGGGAAAGAGACGAAAAGAGAAAGTGGAAACAAAGATTGAAATTATATTACTCTTGCTGTTAGTTCAAATAATACAATTTAAGTAAAAGATAAACGATTTACGATTATTGAATGCTGATTGTTGGTTGTGGATTTTAAATCTGAGATCAAAAATCGTTAATCATAAATCAGAAATCACCTTGTCTCGTAGCTCAGCTGGTTAGAGTACTACACTGATAATGTAGGGGTCGACAGTTCGAGTCTGTCCGAGACAACTATTTAAACTTAAATAGCTCCTGAAATAAATTCAGGACAAAAGGAAATTTTAGAAGTATGAGTATGAATTATACATTAATTCAAAATTCACCATTCATAATTTAAAATTTGAAACGGGGGATTAGCTCAGCTGGCTAGAGCGCCTGCCTTGCACGCAGGAGGTCAACGGTTCGACTCCGTTATTCTCCACGA
>NZ_JASMRH010000055.1:1648-3992 GCF_041431385.1 Flavobacterium sp. Arc2
GGGGGATTAGCTCAGCTGGCTAGAGCGCCTGCCTTGCACGCAGGAGGTCAACGGTTCGACTCCGTTATTCTCCACGAATCCGCAAGGATTAAAGTTCATTGACATATTGAGATAAGAAAAATATTAAAAAAGTAGAAAGCATTTTTTTACTAAATATTTATATTTAGTAGAAGAAAGAACGGTCTTAATTAATTTTAAGATTGGTACAATAAGCAAAATAAGGGCGTATGGGGGATGCCTTGGCTCTCAGAGGCGATGAAAGGCGTGATAAGCTGCGAAAAGCTACGGGGACGGGCACACACCGATTGATCCGTAGATACCTGAATGGGGCAACCCACTATGTTGAAGACATAGTACACCTACGGGTGGGCAAACCCGCTGAACTGAAACATCTAAGTAGGCGGAGGAGAAGAAAACAAAAGTGATTCCGTAAGTAGTGGCGAGCGAACGCGGATTAGCCCAAACCAAACATGTTACGGCATATTTGGGGTTGTAGGACCACGATATTTGTTGCGGATAGAATTAGAATCTACTGGAAAGTAGAGCCAAAGAAGGTGATAGCCCTGTATAAGTAATAGAAGATAACGATAGTGGTATCCTGAGTAGGGCGGGACACGAGAAATCCTGTCTGAATTTGGCGGGACCATCCGCTAAGGCTAAATACTCCTGAGAGACCGATAGTGAACCAGTACCGTGAGGGAAAGGTGAAAAGAACCGTGAATAACGGAGTGAAATAGATCCTGAAACCATACGCTTACAAGCGGTCGGAGCCCTTTCGTGGGGTGACGGCGTGCCTTTTGCATAATGAGCCTACGAGTTAACGTTGCTGGCAAGGATAAGTGGTTAAGCCACGGATCCGTAGCGAAAGCGAGTCTGAATAGGGCGCTTTAGTCAGTAGTGTTAGACGCGAAACCGTGTGATCTACCCATGGACAGGTTGAAGCTGTGGTAACACATAGTGGAGGACCGAACCCGTTGACGTTGAAAAGTCTTGGGATGATCTGTGGGTAGGGGTGAAAGGCCAATCAAACTCGGAAATAGCTCGTACTCCCCGAAATGCATTTAGGTGCAGCGTTAGTTATAAAGTTATATAGAGGTAGAGCTACTGATTGGATGCGGGGGCTTCACCGCCTACCAATTCCTGACAAACTCCGAATGCTATATAATGTTCACTAACAGTGAGGGCTTGGGTGCTAAGGTCCAAGTCCGAGAGGGAAAGAACCCAGACCATCAGCTAAGGTCCCCAAATATATACTAAGTTGAAAGAACGAGGTTTGTCTGCATAGACAGCTAGGATGTTGGCTTGGAAGCAGCCATTCATTTAAAGAGTGCGTAACAGCTCACTAGTCGAGCGGACGAGCATGGATAATAATCGGGCATAAGTATATTACCGAAGCTATGGATTTACAATTTATTGTAAGTGGTAGGGGAGCATTCTAACAGGGTAGAAGGTGAGTCGTAAGGCCTGCTGGACCGGTTAGAAAAGAAAATGTAGGCATAAGTAACGATAATGCGGGCGAGAAACCCGCACACCGAAAGACTAAGGTTTCCACAGCTATGCTAATCAGCTGTGGGTTAGTCGGGACCTAAGGCGAACCCGAAAGGGACAGTCGATGGACAACGGGTTAATATTCCCGTACTACTGTTAACTGTGATGGGGTGACGGAGTGATGAAAGTGCCGCGAACTGACGGAATAGTTCGTTGAAGTACCTACCTATAAGCTGCGCAGGCAAATCCACGCGGCTTGGGGAAATACGATAGTACTCGGAGACTTCGGTTGAAGAGATAGTGCACCTAAGGGCTTCCAAGAAAAACCTCTAAACTTCAGGTTAATAGTACCCGTACCGCAAACCGACACAGGTAGTCGAGATGAGAATTCTAAGGTGCTCGAGAGATTCATGGCTAAGGAATTAGGCAAAATAGACCCGTAACTTCGGGAGAAGGGTCGCCAGCAGCAATGCTGGCCGCAGTGAAGAGGTCCAGGCGACTGTTTATCAAAAACACAGGGCTCTGCAAAATCGTAAGATGAAGTATAGGGCCTGACACCTGCCCGGTGCTGGAAGGTTAAGTGGAGATGTTATCTTCGGAGAAGCATTGAAATGAAGCCCCAGTAAACGGCGGCCGTAACTATAACGGTCCTAAGGTAGCGAAATTCCTTGTCGGGTAAGTTCCGACCTGCACGAATGGTGTAACGATCTGGACACTGTCTCAGCCATGAGCTCGGTGAAATTGTAGTAGCGGTGAAGATGCCGCTTACCCGCAGTGGGACGAAAAGACCCTGTGCACCTTTACTATAGCTTAGTATTGACCTTGGACAAATGATGTGTAGGATAGGTTGGAGACT
>NZ_JASMRH010000056.1:0-3097 GCF_041431385.1 Flavobacterium sp. Arc2
AAACCCTCCTAAATCATAAGATTTAGAAGGGTTTGCTTCGTTTAGTATTTCTACTGGCGGAGAAAGAGGCTCCGATGTCTTTATAATAATACCAGTAAATACTAGGTTTTCAAAACATTTTTTAAGAACAGGGTCACCAATTGGGTCACTAGACTTTCAAAGTCTTTTTTTTAGTTATGTAATGGTAAGGAATAAGAATTTAATTTATTCACTATTTGATATTGACATTAATATCCATGACTTTGTATGGGGTGTATATGCAAATAAAAATAGCACCATTAGTTAATCTGCATTTTTAAAAATATTATTCTTTTTCCAGAATTCTTCAATTGTTTTGTATTCGATAGTAAGTAGAATGCCTTTTTTTCTGTTGTTCTAGATTTTATTAAATTCGAAAATATCGAATACCATATGCTCTTTTGAAAGGGTATTACCAAAAAATTATTCTGTTTTCAAAGTCTTAAAAAAGCTCTCCTGTACTACATTATCACAATAATTTATTTCCCAGTCATGTTTCTTGTAATGACTTTATAAGAGTCAATTAAATTGTTAAACTGAACTCCTCTGTCAGAATTAAGCACTAATCCTTTTTTTAAAGGCTTCGATTTTTAACTGCCGTTCTGTAAGCTGTCAAAGTAGTTTCCTCTGCGCTCACAGCATTACTCAATCTCAAACCTGTAATTTTCTATAATAGAGGTCTAAAACGGTTGTTAAATATATAAAACCCTCTTTTACTGTGGTAGAGGTAATGTCTGATAGCTAAACTTTTGACGGCTATGTAACCACAAATTCTCTGCTCAAAACATTTAGGAATTGAAATTCAATGGATTTCTACTATGAAAGGACAGGTTGTTTTTCAAAGTAAAATTTTTGATGTCATAAATATGTTTGAAAACCTTTATCGAAATTACAGAATGATTGAGATGGATTAAACAGTCTAAAATTTTTTTTAATTATGTTTTTTGCCGAAGTACAAAGGTTGTTAGTCGAATTTTTAACTCGTATTTAGACCTAATCTGTAATTTTAGTTCCGAATGAAATTAAAATGATAAACCGAGAGATGATTAGAGATGAAATAAGTTATAAAGAAGCAGGGAAATTTGAAGAAACACGTTGTGAGAAAATTCATAATGTTATTTTTGATTCGTCACTTGAAGCTTCAATTTTAGTAGCTCGTGAAATAGCTAATTTAATACAAAGGAAAGAAGAATTAAATGAACCTTGTGTTTTGGGTTTAGCAACAGGATCTTCTCCTATAAAAGTCTACGAAGAACTTGTAAGAATGCATAATGAAGAGAAACTAAGTTTTAAAAATGTGGTAACTTTTAATTTAGATGAATATTATCCTATGGATAAAGAAAGTATTCAAAGTTATTTTCATTTTATGCATGATCATCTTTTTAATTATGTAGATATATTACCTGAGAATATTAATATCCCTGATGGAGAGGTTAGTTCACAAGAACTTTTGCAATATTGTATCGATTACGAGATGAAAATTAAATCTTATGGAGGATTAGATTTTCAACTACTAGGAATTGGAAGAACGGGACATATCGGGTTTAATGAACCAGGTTCTCATATTAATTCTGGTACAAGAAGTATTACTCTAGATCATATTACTCGCATCGATGCAGCATCTTCTTTTTTAGGTATTGATAATGTGCCTAGAAAAGCCATTACAATGGGTATAGGTACGGTGAGAAAAGCAAAGAGAATTGTACTTCTTGCATGGGGTATTAGTAAAGCTGAAATAGTAAAAGATACAATTGAAGGAGAAAAATCATCTCAAGTACCAGCAACATATTTGCAAGAGCATAATAATACAACTTTTGTTTTAGATAGGGATGCTTCGTCTGAATTAACAAGAGTAAAAACTCCTTGGTTAGTTAAGTCCTGTTTTTGGAATGATGATTTAAAGCTTAAAGCTGTTGTTTGGTTAAGTGAATTAACTAAAAAACCTATTCTTAAATTAACAGACAAAGATTATAATAATAATGGGATGTCTGGCTTATTAGCCGAAGTAGGAATAGCGTATCATTTGAATATTAAAATGTTTAATAAATTACAACATTCTATAACGGGTTGGCCCGGTGGTAAACCTGATTCGGAAGATACTAATAGACCAGAACGTTGTATTCCTGCCAAAAAAAGAATTATAATTTTTAGCCCTCATCCAGATGATGATGTAATTTCAATGGGTGGAACGTTTGATAGATTAGTTGAGCATGGGCATGAAGTCCATATAGCTTACCAAACATCAGGAAATTTAGCTGTTTCTAATGAAGAAGGTTTAAAGTTTGCCGAAGTAGCAGAGATTTTAAATCCTGGATCTAATGCGTCTAGTACTATTATTCAGTTTTTAAAGAATAAATCTAAAAATGATATTGATCCAGTTGAAGTAAGAAAATTGAAGACATTTATTAGAAGAAGTGAGTCTTTAGGAGCTACGAGATATTTAGGTGTGCCAGATGAGAATGTTCACTTTCTTGATCTTCCTTTTTATGAAACTGGTACAGTAAAAAAAGGTAAACTTACTGATACTGATATTAAAATTATGTGTGATCTTATCGAAGATATAAAGCCACATCAAATTTATGCGGCAGGAGATTTAGCTGATCCACATGGAACTCATAAAGTTTGTTTGGACAGTTTATTTGAAGCATTAAAACGATTAAAGAGCAAAACATATATGGATGATTGCTGGGTATGGTTGTATCGTGGAGCATGGCATGAATGGGAGTCATGGCAAATTGAAATGGCAGTACCTATGAGTCCTGATCAAGTGCTAAAAAAGCGTCATGCAATATTTTACCATCAATCTCAAAAAGATGGAGTGATGTTTCAAGGGGATGATTCTAGAGAATTTTGGGTTCGTGCTGAAGATAGAAATAGAGGTACAGCAATCAAGTATAATGATTTAGGTTTAGCTGAGTATGCTGCAATAGAGGCTTTTAAGCGGTATCGTTTTTGAAAATATATAAGAGTTAATGAATATTTTTTGGTTTAAGTATTTGTTTTGGACACTGTCCCGTAAAGTGTGTAAGTTAAAAAAATAGGGGTTTGCCTTTTTAATTAAAGTTGAACCCTTTTTTCA
>NZ_JASMRH010000057.1:0-2012 GCF_041431385.1 Flavobacterium sp. Arc2
AGGAGGTTTTTTCACAGCCTGACGTTATGCCACTTTGAGATGGCTGGAAGTTCGTAACCGCTCAATTTTCGGCTTAACGAAAACTTGATGCGAAACGCTAATTCCACTAAACTCCAGCTAGCTCAAAATGGCGGTTGTGTGAGGTTTATTTTTTTGTTTTCAATATTTGTTTAATTGCATTATTGTATTTTTTGTCATAACTTTTTGAATTTCCACTTTGGTCATCATAAATTACAATGTTTAAATCGTAAATTTCACTGTTTTTAATTTTATAAAAAGATGTCCAATTTTGACCAGAAACTACATAGTTGTCAACAATATTGTATTTGGAATTATAACTTGGGTTTTTTATTTCTTCAAATCCTTTCACTTTTTTAAAACTGTTAGTTTTAGGATTAAATAAGTATAAATAATAAGTCAAATTACTTCTTACATCGGATATGTTTTGAACCAAAATATCTTTTATATTATCATTATTGAAATCTTCAAATTTTATTTCTTGATAACGACTAAAAATAGAATCTTTTAAAATAACTTTTTGGATATTATTTTCTTTTTGCTCAATTTTAAGCAATGTATTTAGTTCTCCAAAAAAACCTTCTTTTTCTTCGCTTTTGTTACTTGTCAGTTTTATAGTGATATTTTTATTTATATAAATTGAATCACATTTAATTTCTACGATAGTATCATTGTCTTTCTTTTTTTGAGAAAAAGTGTGAGTGCTTACAATTAATAAAATAATTAAAGCTATAATTTTAAATAATCTCTGTCTAAATTTCATTTTTGAAATACTGAATTCATCGTCATTTTGGTTAAATCTCACACAACGTTATGCCACTTTGAAATGGCTGGAAGTTCGTAACCGCTCAATTTTCGGCTTAACGAAAACTTGATGCGAAACGCTAATTCCACTAAATTCCAGCTAGCTCAAAATGGCGGTTAGCGGTTCGGTTTTCTTGTTGAATTCAGATTATTAATTTCAGCACTTTAGATTTTCCATTTCTAATTTTATTTAATTTCAATGTTTCAGCACAAACTTCTTCAAATCTCTATTTTTTATATTCAGTAAAATTTGGTTCAAAAGTTGTAAAATGATAAACTGCAATTACGAACAAGCAAATTATAATTATGATTAAATTCTGCTTTAAGAATTTTAATAATATTGCTATTAATAATCCAAAAGTTAAAATCAATCCTTTTTTTGCGTACGGCGCAAATATTTCAAAGGCTAAATATTTTGGAATTAAAGGATTGTTTAAATTAAATTTTGTTGAATAATATTTTTCAAAAACAAATAGTAAATGAAAAATCAAAACAATCAGAAAAGAATTTGCAATTTTTTCAAAGTTTTTTTTCTTATTTATTTCGTTTAATTTTTCAAACATTTCTTTAGATATTATATTTTCAAATTATTTTCTTTAGCGGCTTTTTGGCTAAACTGACCGCTAACGTTTTTGGCTTTGTGAGGTTGCGAAATTCGTAGCCAATTTCTTTCGGCTAATATATAACATAATTGCGAAACGAAAACGTGAGGTTACAACAAAACTCGCAATCACACAAAACCAGTGTTGCTGTGAGTAATTATTTCAATAATCGTTTTTTTCGCAATTCTGTTTTTCGCCGCAATACATTTCGCCGCAAACTGCATCACTATCATTGAAGCAAATAATTTTCTGCTTAACGATTTTGTCATGATCCATTTGAACGCAAACTGCATCGCTTTAATTGAATTAAAATACTTTCTGCTTAACGATTTCGCCAGAATCTATTTGGACGCAAACTGCATCGCTTTAATTGGATTAAATTATTTTCTGCTTAATCAATTTGTTCTGATTTTTTCAGCGCAAAATTCGGCAAGATTATTCACAGCAACGTTATGCCACTTTGAGATGGCTGGAAGTACGTAACCGCTCAATTTTCGGCTTAACGAAAACGTGATGCGAAACGGTAATTCCACTAAATTCCAGCTAGCTCAAAGCATCAATGTAAAAGCATAACTTTGAGAGTACTAA
>NZ_JASMRH010000058.1:0-1883 GCF_041431385.1 Flavobacterium sp. Arc2
TTCTTGCTTTAATATTCGAAATATACATTATATTTGAAAGAACATAACGGCGGTTTTTTCACAGACTGACGTTATGCAACATTTTAGAAATCCCTAACAAAAAAACAATAGAATTAAATGAAAAAAAACTTACTTATTTTAACATTTGGACTTTTATCAACCTTGAATTATGCTCAAGAAAAAAATGATATTGAAACTGAAAAAGTTTTACGTGTAAATTTTTTAAATCCTGCAGTTGAATTGGAAATTCCTACAGGTAAATATTCAACTTTTTCCTCGGCTCTCGGAATTGGTTATGGAGGAGGATATCCTGATTTAACTTATGGTGGAAATGGATTTATTTATATTATTAGTCCATTTGCTGATTTTCAACAAAAATGGTTTTACAACCTAAATAAAAGAAACGAAAAAAACCGAAATACGGTAAATAACTCGGGGAATTTTGTATCGTTAAGATTTATAACACGTGGAAATTCAATAGCAGAAAATGTAAATCGGACTTCCGATTTTGATTTTGCATTTGGGCCAACTTGGGGAATACAAAGAAAATACGGAAAGAATTTTCACTTACTATTCGACGTCGGACCTCAATACTATTTTGACACAAATGGAAATGGAAATATTTGGCCAATTATGTTACAACTGAACTTAGGATTTGACTTAAAAAAGAAATAAAAAACGTTGCATAACCGCCATTTAGCGAGATTGTGGGTTTAGTGGAATTACCGTTTTTAATAATGTTTACGTTCAGCCGAAAGTAATTGTTTTCAAAAGTCCACAACCTCGCTAAGTGGCATAACGTTGTGCTTAATTATAGAATTCTGCTTAAAAAATAAAATATTTGAAAAATTTAGAAATACATTATTATCTGGAAAACCACAGTCATTCAATGGACGCTTTTGTGAAAAACAAATCAGAAGCAGAACTTTTGAAGTTGGTTAGTGAAATAACAATTCTGTTAGATATTGAATTAGATTTTGAATTTGAAGCTATCAAACAAGGTGGAATAAAGGATATAATCAAATATTTTAAAAAGAAAAAAAACAAGAAACAACTCAACAATTTATTGATATTTTTTGGAGCAATTATTTCAGGGATATTGATTAATGTAGCATCTGAACATTTCAATAGAGATAAAGACGCCGAAGACCTTTCAAAAGAAGAAAAACGATTAAATATTAGAAAACTGAAAAAGGAATTAGATGACGATATTTTAACCGAAGACGAAAAATCAAAAGCTATTAATCAAATAATTTTTTTAATTTCTGATGAACATAAAATAAAAGTTTTTAAATCAAGGTTTTATTATAATTTGCTGAAAGAAACTAAACTATATCAACTTTCAACTACAGAACTTTCTGAAAATTTTGAACCAATTTCTACCGAAAAAATAATTGAAAGAAAATATTTTAAAAATCAAATTTTAGAAACTGAAGATAAAAAACCGATTTCTATTGAAAATGCAATAGTTGAAATAGTTTCTCCTGTTCTAAAACAGGGAAATATTAAATGGAAAGGTATATATGATGGGCAATCAATATCTTTTAACTTACTAGACAATGAATTTAAAAATAGTGTTATTAATAAACAATATCGTTTTGCAAATGGTACTAGTATAAAATGTAAACTTGAACTAATTCAATCTATAAACGATGATGGCGAAATATATAATAAAGAAATAAATGTATTTGATGTTTTAGAAATATTTGATGGTATTCAAACAATTATAACCAAAAAAGCAAAAAATATAAAAGAGCTAAAAAACCAAACGAAAATCGACTTTAATACCGAGGAATAACTAAGCACAACAGCCATTCCTATGTAAAGCATCATTAAGTTATAAACAACTTTTAAGAGGGTTATATGTCGGTTATTTTTCGAGT
>NZ_JASMRH010000059.1:0-1845 GCF_041431385.1 Flavobacterium sp. Arc2
TTTTGTTAGTTCTGTAGAAAATGCTATGTGCTTTTTCGAAGGTACTCCTGAGGCTATTGTCCCCGACAATCTAAAATCTGCAGTAATAAAAAGCAGTCGTTTTGAACCCACAATTAATGAGACCTTGGCTGATTTAGCTGAACATTACCAAACCACAATCTTGCCTGCCAGGGCTTATAAACCAAGAGATAAGTCATTGGTTGAAGGAGCCGTTAAGATATTGTACCGAAGGATTTATGTAAATCTAAAAGAAACTAAATTCTTTTCTCTGGAAGAATTAAACCAGCAGATATGGGATTTATTGGATGCTCATAATAGCCGAAAACTCACAGGACGTCCTTACTCTCGTATAGAATTATTTTTAGAAGACGAGCAACAAAAACTACGTCCACTACCACAAGAACGCTTTGAAATCAAATACCAATCCTTTGCAACAGTGATGCAAAATGGACATGTTCAATTGAGTCAGGACAAAAATTACTACAGCGTTCCCTATCAATATATAAAGAAAAAAGCGAAACTATTATATACCAAATCAACCGTAGAGATCTATTACAAATACAACCGAATAGCCGTTCACGCGCGAAATTACAAGCCTTATATCTATAATACAACTCCAGAACATTTGGCCAGTACGCATCAATTTGTAGCCCAGTGGAGTGCTGCTCGCTTCATTGATTGGGCAAGTAGCATTGATGCCTTTGTAGGGGAATATATTTTACAGATTATTGAAAGTAGAAACCATCCTGAACAAGCCTATAAAAGTTGTTTAGGAATACTAAACTTCGAGAAAAAGGTGGGGAAGCAGCGATTAATAAATGCTTGCAGGCGGGCACTTGATTTTAAAATTTACAATTTTAAGACCATACAAAATATATTAGAAAACAACTTAGACCATATTGATTTTGAACAAGAACCCGAGCAAGAACTCCCGGTTCACGGTAACATAAGAGGAAAACAGTATTATAATTAAATTAAAAACCAAGTAATCATGAATGAATCCACAGTAACAAAAATGAAACAAATGAAGCTTTATGGCATGTTCAATGCTTTTAAAACAGCTATTGAAAGCGGAAAAACAGACCATTACACACTCGATCAGTTTGTATCGATGCTAATTGATGCCGAATGGGATGAAAGGCACAATCGGCGTATTGCTCGCAGTATCACTAATGCCCGATTCCATTACAAATCAAATATTGAAAACATCAATTTTGACCAAACCCGTAATCTAGATCGTAACATGGTTCTGCGTTTAGCAGAATGTGAATTTGTAGAAAAAAACGAAAATATTTTAATCACTGGAAGTACTGGTGTAGGCAAAAGTTATTTAGGCACTGCACTAGGCTATCAAGCCTGTATACAGGGTTTTAAAGTGAGTTATTTTAATACCTCTAAGCTATTTGCTAAATTAAAAATGGCCAAAGCAGATGGTTCTTACCTACGAGAATTGGCTAAAATAGAAAGGCAAGATGTTATTATACTAGACGATTTTGGACTCCAAGCATTGGATAGTCACAACCGAATTACCCTTTTGGAGATCATTGAAGACAGGCATAATAATGGTTCCATTATTGTAACCTCACAAATCCCAGTGCAAGGTTGGTATGATATAATTGGCGAAAAAACTATTGCCGATGCCATTTTGGATAGACTCATACATCAATCCCATCGACTCGAATTACATGGAGAATCTATGAGAAAAAAAAGAGGGTTAAACAAAGGCTAATATTTAACTATATTTGAATACTAATTAACAGATGAAAAAAAGTAGTTTTTATTGAAAATGGAGGTGGTCAGTTTGCTCCGGAATTAGGTGGTCATTTTGAATTGGAATCAGGTGGT